>NZ_DKJS01000034.1:0-58158 GCF_002455205.1 Lysinibacillus sp. UBA6686
AGTGATGATGGCAAAGAGGTCACACCCGTTCCCATACCGAACACGGAAGTTAAGCTCTTTAGCGCCGATGGTAGTTGGGGGCTTCCCCCTGTGAGAGTAGGACGTCGCTAGGCGCAAAAAGTCGCTGCTGACAAACTCAGTAGTGGCTTTTTTATGCCCAAAAACAACAAAATATGAGACATTTCACCAGCACATCTACATCTGGTTGAAATGTCTCTTTTTTTGCTAGATTTGATTCAGTTGAAATACCTTTGCTATGGATACCCAAGCTCCTATTCCTAAAATAGAGGAATCCACTGTTTACTTTTCTTCTTTTGAATACAAAGAAACTGCAAAATATAATTGGGTTACTAGATCTTTTTAAACAGTTGCTGTTCGTAGTTCTACACGTCGAATCTTACCAGAAGTAGTTTTAGGTAATTCATCTATAAAGACAATGCTACGAGGGTATTTATATGGTGCTGTTAATGCCTTAACGTGCTCCTGTAGCTCTTTTGTTAATTCCTCTTCATCGCGATCTCTAAAGGCTTCTCGTAAAATAACAAAGGCTTTCACAATATGTCCTCGGATTTCATCTGGTGCTGCTACAACAGCACATTCTTGTACAGCCTCGTGTTTATTCAAAGCATCTTCTACTTCAAATGGTCCAATTGTATAGCCTGATGAGATAATGATGTCATCTCCCCGACCTTCAAACCAAAAATAGCCATCCTCGTCACATTTGGCCTGGTCACCAGTAATATACCAATCGCCACGGAAGGCAGCTTGTGTACGTTCAGGCTCACGATAGTATTCTTTAAACAAAGCAGGAGATGACTTATGTACAGCGATATCTCCAACTTCTCCAACAGATGCTTCATTACCTTCATTGTCTACAATACGTACAATATTACCAGGAGTTGGAACACCCATTGAACCAGGACGTAACTCAGTATTCTCTAGTGTGCCGATTAGCAGTGTATTTTCTGTTTGACCATAGCCGTCTCGGACTTTAAGACCAAAATTATTCATAAATGCTTCGATAACCGGTCGATTTAATGGTTCACCAGCAGAGACTGCGCTTCGTAATGATGATAGACTGTAATCTTTTAAATTATCAATTTTCGCCATAATACGATATTCAGTTGGTGTACAGCATAATACATTTATCTTTTCATCTTGAAGTAGCTGAAGATATGTTTTTGCATCGAATCCTCCATGATAAACAAATGCAGTTGCACCTAGCATTATAGTAGATAAAAACGGACTCCAAATCCATTTTTGCCATCCTGGAGCTGCGGTAGCCCATACTAAGTCACCTTCACGTACACAGAGCCATTGTGAAGCTGCTGTGCGAATATGTGCATATCCCCAGCCGTGCGAATGAACAACACCCTTAGGTTTACCAGTTGTACCAGAAGTATAAGAAAGAAATGCCATATCATCACGTTTTGTAGGAACTGCAGTAAATGTATCTGGCTGCGTGCTAGCTAATTCATCTAACGACGTCCAATTCCCTGTAGCAGTTCCGATAACCAATTTGTTTTTTAAAGCCTCAACAGAAGAAGTAATACGATCTACTTCACCAGTGAATGCCTCAAAGGCAATCACTGCACTTGCAGAGGAGTGCTCCATACGATATTCTAAATCACTTGCACGCAACATCTCAGAGCAAGATATAGGAACAATCCCAGCTTTTAGACAGCCAAGAAAGACAAAGTATGCCTCAGGTAGTCGTGGAGTAATGACTAATACGCGATCGCCTTTTTGAAGCCCCCTCTTCGTAAAGGCATGTGCGTATTGGTTCATTTTTTGAACAAGTTCAACATAGGAAATAGTTCGGCGCTCCTGTTGAGTATTTAACCATCTTATTGCTTGACGTTCACTATCTTGAGAAAATTTCTCTAATTCCTCAGTAATGTTATAAAATTCTGGTGCGATTAAATTGTTTGTAACCATTTGAACATTCCTCCCCGGAAATAATAGAAAATTCGTAAAACTATTTTTATTTTATCAATTACAATAATATACAGCAAGAATATTAAATACGCAAAATAGAAATATTAGATTTAATAGAGAACTATTTTGATTTTTAATGGTTTCTACAATACCATTCGACAAAAAATATAAAATTTTTTATAAAAAGTGTTGCATAATTTACAATGCTTGCTATAATAATAAATGTACTTAAGAGTTTTTAGAAAACTTAGTTGAATAGCATTGTTCCGAAGTAGCTCAGTTGGTAGTAGCACCTGACTGTTAATCAGGTTGTCGCAGGTTCGAGTCCTGCCTTCGGAGCCATTTTTTTGCCCATTTTTAGGATACTTTTATACATAGTTCAAGAAAATATAAAAAAGTATTGCATTAAGTTAGAAATAATGGTAATATAAATCTTGTCCTGTTTGGAACATTAATGAAATGGCCCCTTGGTCAAGTGGTTAAGACACCGCCCTTTCACGGCGGTAACACGGGTTCGAATCCCGTAGGGGTCACCATTTTAAAGCTTTGTAGTAATGCAAAGGCTTAAAAAGAAAATAAGCTGTTAAGAAATGAACACCTGTTTCTATGGAGGATTAGCTCAGCTGGGAGAGCATCTGCCTTACAAGCAGAGGGTCGGCGGTTCGAGCCCGTCATCCTCCACCATATAGTGTTATTTCGGAGGGGTAGCGAAGTGGCTAAACGCGGCGGACTGTAAATCCGCTCCTTAGGGTTCGGCGGTTCGAATCCGTCCCCCTCCACCAGTTTTATAAATGATTGGGGTATAGCCAAGCGGTAAGGCAACGGATTTTGATTCCGTCATGCCTAGGTTCGAATCCTAGTACCCCAGCCATTTTTTTCTTTTTATGAGCCATTAGCTCAGTTGGTAGAGCATCTGACTTTTAATCAGAGGGTCGAAGGTTCGAGTCCTTCATGGCTCACTTTTCTTAGTATAAATTATTTAAAAAGTGTTACATTAACTACAGATACTAATCTCTTGCTGAAAACAGTAGGAGATTTTTTTTATGTTCAAAATATATGCATAAATATGCAAAAAAATGTACAGTTGAGCCAAGGTAGATATAGGCTTTACAATAACCTTACAACTAGAAGGAGGTATAAAAAGATGAATAAACTTGATATTTCTATTATTGGGGTTCCAACTGATTATGGGCAAGCACGTAGAGGTGTAGACATGGGCCCTAGTGCGATCCGTTATGCGGGAGTTGTGGAACGCTTAGAAGCAATTGGTCATAAGGTACAGGATCTAGGGGATATTCGAGTTAGTCAAACACTTAAAAATGCCGTTGTAGATGAGAAACTACTTAATTTAGAGGAAGTTATTGATGTTAGCACAGCTTTAGCAAATAATGTACATGGAGTATTAGAACAAAAAAGGTTTCCATTAGTATTTGGTGGAGATCACAGTATTGCTATTGGTACACTTGCTGGTCTTGGAGAACATTATAAAAACCTAGGTGTTATTTGGTATGATGCACATGCTGATTTAAATACACCTGAGACAACACCTTCTGGCAATATACATGGTATGCCTTTAGCTGTAAGCATTGGGCTTGGCCATGAGCGCTTAGTTCGTATTCGGGATTTTGCGCCAAAAATTAAACCAGAGAATGTTATCATTATCGGAGCTCGATCTGTAGACCCAGGAGAACGCGAGCTTATTCGTCAGCAAGGGATTAAGGTGTACACAATGCACGAAATTGATCGCCTTGGTATGACGCGTGTTATGGAAGATGCTCTTGCCTATTTAAAAGAACGGAATGTAGATGGCTTGCATTTATCCCTTGATTTAGATGGTCTGGACCCACTGTATACACCAGGAGTGGGGACACCTGTTCCAGGGGGAATTACGTATCGTGAAAGTCATTTAGCTATGGAAATGCTACAAGAATCAGGTATGTTAACATCCGCTGAATTTGTTGAAGTAAATCCGATTTTAGATGAAAAAAACACAACAGCCAATGTTGCAGTTGCCTTAATGGGTTCTTTATTCGGAGAAACACTAGTTTAAAGAAAATTAACAAATAATTGTCTTTCACCACAATGAACAAAAATCTTTTGCTATAATTAAAAATAATAAAAATAAATTGAAACTTTTCTTATCAGAACCTCGTATAGTATAAGACAGTTGTAAAGGTGGAGAAGTCAACACAATGGATGCGTTAGTAAATAAGAGAATAAAACAAGTGCTTAAAGGCGATCAAAACGCATTTGCCGATATTGTGAGTCTCTATCAGCACAAACTGTACCAAGTATGCTATAGGATGTTAGGAAATAAACAAGAATCTGAGGATATTGCTCAAGAAGCATTTGTTCGTGCCTACATGAATTTGCATACTTTTGATCAGAAACGAAAATTTTCGACGTGGCTTTATCGCATAGCGACTAACCTCTGCATAGATCGTATTCGGAAAAAAAAGCCGGATTATTATTTAGATGCAGAAGTAGCTGGTACAGAAGGGCTTGATATGTATTCGCAAATCGCAGCAGATGACCAGCTACCAGAGGAACAAATAGAGCAAATGGAGCTACAGGATCGCATTCAATATGAAATTGGACGTTTGCCAGATAAATATCGTTCAGTTATAGTATTGAAATATATTGAAGAGTTATCGTTGCAAGAAATTAGCGAGATTTTAGATATGCCTCTTGGAACGGTGAAAACGAGAATTCACCGCGGACGTGAAGCATTACGTAAGCAATTAAACAATCTGTAGGAGGGGGAGCGTCATGAATACTTGTCCAGAGCATATTATAGACTATATGCATGATTATTTAGACGGTGACATTAGTCGTGAGCATGAGCAAGAGTTAAAACAACACTTGCATTCATGTAGTGATTGTAAGCAATTGATGCAGGAATTGAGTGAAACAATCGCCTTTGTGAAGAGTGCTTCCCATATTACAGCACCTCCGCATTTTGAAGAATCCGTGATGGCTCGTTTACCGAAACCCAAAAGTCGTGTAGGCATGCAAAAATGGATTCGCCGGCATCCATTATTTGTGGCAGCAGCAGTATTTTGCTTATTCATGAGTGCAACTTTAATAGGGAACTTCATGGATGATCAACATTTCTCTGTGACCAAGCAGCCAAACTTAGTTGTTGATGGTCAGACAGTTATTGTACCTGAGGGAGAAGTGGTGAAAGGCGATATTGTTGTTAAAAATGGTGATTTAATTGTTGAGGGTGAAGTTGATGGCAATGTCACTGTTATTAACGGGCAGTATATGGCTTCTTCGGCAGTTGTATCAGGTAAAATAGAGGAAATTGACGAAGCATTCGAATGGTTATGGTATACAATCAAAAATTCAGTAAAAACCGCTTTGACATTCGAGGATAAAGAAGAAACTAAATAACACTCTATACGTCCTAAAAGATAGTGCACGTGAGAGGCTGAAAGGTCTACTCTTATGAGTAGACTTTTCATTTGAAAAAAGTTACATTTGATAAGAATGTGCTATACTTAAATGTGTATGGATTCGCAATGAAAAGTGGGGGATGCCACGTGCAAATTATCGAACATTTCGCTGATTTAACACCTGTGAATATTGTTATTAACTTCTTAGATGTACTGCTTGTTTGGTACGTTGTTTATAAAATTTTAACCCTCATTAAAGGTACGAAGGCTGTCCAATTATTAAAAGGGATTTTCGTAATTATTATTGCGCGCATCATTACGGACTTTTTAGGGTTAGAAACGTTAGGCTGGATGCTCAATCAAGTCATCGAGTTTGGTTTCTTAGCGATAATTATCATTTTCCAACCAGAAATCAGACGGGGTCTTGAACAAATTGGTCGAGGTAAGCTATTCCAACGATCTACCAGTCAGGTCGAGGAAGAACAAACAAGGCTAATTGAGGCTATGAAAAAATCTGTTAGTTATATGGCAAAACGACGTATAGGGGCGTTAATTTCTATTGAAAAGGAAACAGGTTTAAATGAATATATTGAGACAGGCATAGGTCTTAATGCTACAATCTCTTCTGAATTACTTATTAACATTTTCATACCTAATACACCACTTCATGATGGGGCTGTTATTATACAGAAGGATAAAGTAACTGCAGCTGCTTGTTACTTACCTCTCTCTGAAAGTCCGTTTATTTCAAAGGAGCTTGGGACACGCCACCGTGCCGCACTTGGTCTAAGTGAAGTGACAGATGCGATAACGATTGTTGTATCAGAAGAAACTGGTGCTATTAGTATTACACTAAATGGCAATCTACACCGAAATCTTTCTCTAGAGGAATTTGAAACACTGTTACGTAACATGTGGTTTGGAACAGCACAAGAATCAAATGCAGCCTCTAAGTTGACTTGGAGGGGGAAAAAGAATGGATAAAATGATGGATAGCCCATGGGTGTTACGAATCATCGCACTATTTCTTGCCTGTTTGCTCTTTTTCTCCGTTCGTACGGAGCTAACTTCTTCAAATAAAACAACCTCTAATGAGCAAACAGATGTAATTCGTGATGTGCCTGTCGATGTTTATTATGACAATGAGAATCTTATTGTTACAGGTCTGCCGAAAACTGTTGATGTGACAATAAAAGGTCCAATGCAACTTGTTTTACAGGCAAAGGCAGCAAAAGATTTCTCGGTATTTGTGGATTTAAGTAACTTGCTAATAGGAAAGCATAATGTTAGGCTGCAGTACGAAAATATTTCCAATAAATTACAAGTTACTTTAGACCCAGCGATGGTGAATGTAAATATTGAAGAGAAAGTCACACAGGAATTTCGTGTTGACCCTGAGATGAACAATCGTTTAATCGAAGAAGGATTTATCTTAAAAGGAATGACTGCTAAGCCAGCAACAGTGTATGTAACAGGTGCGAAAAGTGCAATTGAAAGCATTAGTTATGTCAAAGCTACTGTAACAGGCGAGCAAGGTTTAACGGAACCATTCTCTCAGGTAGCAGCTGTTAAAGTGTTAGACCGTGATTTAAATAAATTAGACGTGACAATAGAACCAGAGACTGTGAAAGTAAAAGTTGATATAGCAGAATATAGTAAGGAACTCCCTGTTGTTATGAAGGAAATTGGAAAAGCGCCAGATGATGTGACCATTAATGAATTAACACTTAATCAAAAAATGGTGAGAGTGTATGGAAGAAAATCAATTATAGACAGTTTAAATGGAATTCCTGTAGAAGTGGATTTGTCAAAAATTACAGAATCTAAAACGTATGAATATGATGTAAAATTACCAGAAGGCGTGACAAAAATATCTGACACAAAAATTAAAATAAAGGCAGATATTACAAAGGTAGAGCAGGAGAAAACAACACCAACAACTTCTACTCCTCCACCTTCACCACCTTCTGAGGAACCTAATACCACACCTTCTGATGAAAATACTCCTACTGAGAAAACAGAAGATATTGATTCTTAAACAATAACTGACTATAATTTTATTTTGATTCAGTAGAGATTCATTCTCTATCGGTAGAGTATTCTTTCTCGGATAAGAAAAAGCATGAACGATAATAGATACTCAAGCTAAATCGAAATACTCTATGTTTATTCTTTGCATTTTTAGAAGTTGCTTATAAAATTGAGAGACTTGTTCAAATTCAGATAATAAGCATAGAAATTTAATTAATAGTTACCAGTGAATAAACGAAAATTGACTTTTCCAAAAGTAAGCAGATGGGTGATCTTTTTGTCACATGGATGAACTGATCACCGACATGCATTGAAGGAGAGAATAATCAAAATGGGTAAATATTTTGGAACAGATGGCGTCCGTGGTGTCGCGAACAGTGAGTTAACACCGGAATTCGCATTTAAACTTGGCCGAGTAGGGGGCTATATTTTAACAAAGGATGCAACTGACCGTCCCAAGGTTTTAATTGGTCGTGATACACGTATCTCTGGTGAAATGCTAGAAGGTGCACTTGTGGCTGGTCTTTTATCAATCGGTGTAGAAGTGATGCGTTTAGGGGTTATTTCAACTCCAGGTGTGGCTTACCTTACGAGGATTCTGAGTGCAAATGCAGGCGTCATGATTTCAGCTTCACATAACCCAGTTGCAGATAATGGCATTAAATTTTTCGGTCCAGATGGTTTTAAACTAACAGATGCGCAAGAGGATGAAATTGAAGCATTACTTGATGCACAAGAAGATACATTGCCACGTCCAATAGGGGCAGATTTAGGTTCCGTAAGTGACTACTTCGAGGGTGGACAAAAATATATTCAATACTTAAAACAAACTGTAGATGAAGAGTTTGATGGCATCCATGTAGCACTAGACTGCGCACACGGTGCTACATCTTCTCTTGCTACACATTTATTTGCTGATCTGGAAGCAGACATTTCAACAATGGGTGCTTCACCAACAGGTCTAAATATTAATGATGGTGTAGGATCTACACATCCAGAAGGACTAGCTAAATTTGTCACTGAGAAAGATGCAGATGTTGGCCTAGCATTCGATGGCGATGGTGATCGTCTGATCGCAGTTGATGAAAATGGCAAAATTGTAGATGGTGATCAAATTATGTTCATCATCGGTAAGCATTTAAATGCAGTGGGACGCTTGAAAAAACAAACAATCGTATCAACGGTAATGAGCAATATGGGCTTCTACAAAGCTGTAGAAAGCAATAGTATGAAAAGTGTTCAAACAGCAGTTGGTGATCGATATGTTGTGGAAGAAATGCGTGCCCATGAATATAACTTAGGTGGCGAGCAATCAGGGCATATCGTTTTCCTTGACTATAATACAACGGGTGACGGCTTACTAACAGGTATTCAGCTAGTGAATATTATGAAAGCGACTGGAAAAAAACTTTCTGAGCTAGCATCCGAAATGAAAATTTTCCCTCAGCGTTTAGTAAACGTTCGTGTAACTGACAAGCATGCAGTAACTGAGAATGCTAAGGTTGCAGCTGTTATTGCTGAGGTTGAAGCGGAAATGGCAGGCAACGGTCGTGTGTTAGTCCGTCCTTCTGGTACAGAGCCACTTGTACGCGTAATGGTGGAAGCTGCAACAGAGGCAGACTGTTCACGTTATGTAGATCGCATTGCTGATGTCGTTCGCGCTGAAATGGGTCTAGCAGAATAAAAATCAGTCAAACTCGATTTCCATTACAGGAAATCGAGTTTTTTCTATGGACATACGTACCTAAATAGAATGTTTGAAAGTAATGGGATTGGGAATAGTAGTACAGAATCACAAAAACAAGGAGTGTTTGATGAATATGGCTAAAATTGCTACTGTCATTACTGATATGTTCGAGGATATAGAATATACAAGTCCAAAAGAGGCGTTGGAAGCAGCAGGTCATGAACTAGTAACAATTGATACGAAATCTGGGAAAGACGTACAGGGCAAGCATGGGAAGAAAGTACAAATAGATAAAGCAATTGACGAGGTGAAGGCTGCTGAGTTTGATGCACTGTTTATTCCAGGTGGATTTTCTCCAGATATATTACGTGCAGATGATCGTGTGGTTGCCTTTGTAAAGGAATTTATGGATGATATGAAGCCGACGTTTGCCATTTGTCATGGACCTCAATTACTCATTACGGCTAAGACTTTAAACGGCCGTGATGCAACTGGCTATAAATCGATTCGTGTAGATTTAGAAAATGCAGGTGCTAAATTTCATGATGAGGAGGTATTTGTTTGCCAGAAACAATTAGTCACAAGCCGTACACCAGATGACTTGCCAGCATTTAATAGAGAAATTGTGAAATTACTTGAAAATAAAGAGCGATAAAAAGAGGTAAACTATCAAAATAAGAAAAAATGAATGTTTCCTTATTTTGATATTCATTTTTAATTTCCGCAACTTTAATAATACCGATACCCGCAATTAAAATATCAACCCATCCTCACCCAAGATATATCTTGTATCCATCACCGTGCCCTACTAAACAGCCAATGCATAAGCCTAAAAAGGAAATCCACCATAATTGCCCATACTCCCAAATGTCATGAGTTGCGTACTATTGCAGGAAGCTTTCATTTAAATCAACAGCTTGCTCTGAGTAACCAGTAAATTTTTAATAGTTGTCTCATTATTGTCAATATAAAGGGGTGAAGGGAGATATTTTTATAACGATAATTTGACGGATAGCATATGATTGAGTATGATGGAGAAGTTGAAGATAAGGTCCGACCTTATCCTTTAACGAACGCAGAAGGAGGAAAGAGAGCGTAAAATCGGAAAACAATTATAGCGCCTGAGCTGAGGAAATTGGACGGAGAAATCTTCAGCAGACGAGGTGGAGGTTTATCGAAAATTCGGCGGATGCCTCCCGATCGACATACCCGATTGTCATTTTTCATTTTGAAAGCATTCGAGTGATTGAATGTACAGAAAATGGAAAAGGTATTAGTGAAAGCAAAGATAAATAGAGAAACTTCACGTATCGATTGACTACTTTTCAGTCGGCTGAGTAAGTAGTAGTAAGGTGCATGTAGTTGTATGCTTTTTTTCTAAGAAAAAAAGCATTACTTCTCCATTCACAAAAATTCGATAAGCTGAGGTCTAATTTGTCATTGCATGAAATTGACGATATCGGAGGAAATAAATTTTATGTGTGGAATTGTAGGTTATATTGGTGAATCGGATGCAAAGGAAATCCTATTAAAAGGTTTAGAGAAATTAGAATACCGTGGCTATGACTCAGCAGGTATTGCTGTACGTAATGAAGAAGGCGTAACGGTTTTTAAAGAAAAAGGACGTATTGCTGACTTACGTGAGGCCGTGGACGAAGAAATTGCAGCGAAAATTGGGATTGGCCATACACGTTGGGCAACGCATGGTGTGCCAAATCGTTTAAATGCTCACCCTCATCAAAGTGCATCAGGACGTTTTACACTTGTGCATAATGGGGTTATTGAAAACTATCATTTATTACAAAAAACTTATTTAAAAGGCATTCCAATGAAATCTGATACAGATACAGAGGTTATCGTGCAATTAGTAGAGTTATTTGTGAAAGAAGGTCTGAGCACAGCAGACGCTTTCCGTAAAACTCTATCTCTATTACATGGTTCATATGCACTTGCACTATTAGATGGGGAAGCGGCAGATACAATTTTTGTAGCAAAAAATAAATCACCTCTATTAGTTGGAGTAGGTGAGGGCTTCAATGTTGTAGCTTCTGATGCAATGGCAATGCTACAGGTAACAGATCAATACATTGAGCTTCATGATAAAGAGGTCGTAATTGTACACAAGGCTAGCGTGGAAATTACAAAATTAGATGGTTCAGTAATAGAACGTGCACCATATACAGCAGAGCTTGATATGAGCGACATTGAAAAAGGAACTTACCCTCACTACATGCTAAAAGAAATGGATGAACAGCCAACAGTTATTCGCAAAATTATTCAAGCGTATGAAGGTGAAAATGGCGCATTAACAATCGACGCAAATATTTTAGAAGCATTAAGAGCAGCAGATCGCCTGTATATTATTGCAGCCGGCACAAGCTACCATGCTGGCCTAATCGGAAAGCAATATTTTGAGAAAATGGCGGGTATCCCAGTAGAAGTGCATATTTCAAGTGAATTCGGATACAATATGCCTCTATTATCAGAGAGACCATTGTTTATTTTTATTACACAATCGGGTGAAACAGCAGACAGCCGTCAAGTACTTGTAAAAATTAAAGAGCTCGGCTATCCAACATTAACGATTACAAACGTACCTGGCTCAACACTATCACGTGAAGCAGATCATACCTTGTTATTACATGCAGGGCCAGAAATTGCGGTAGCCTCCACAAAAGCTTATGTAGCACAAGTAGCCGTTCTTGCTGTAGCAGCCTATGTAACAGCTAAGGTAAATGGCAAAGGCTTAGAATTCGATTTAAAACAGGAGCTTGCAATTGCCGCAAACGGTATCCAAACAATTATCGATTCTAAGGATGTATTAGAAGATATCGCAGAAGACTATTTAAAGATCGCACGCAACGCATTCTTCATAGGTCGTAATATTGATTTCTATGTAAGTCTTGAAGGTGCTCTAAAGCTAAAAGAAATTTCTTACATCCAGGCAGAAGGCTTTGCTGGTGGTGAACTGAAACACGGAACAATTGCCTTAATCGAAGAAGGTACACCAGTATTCGCCCTTGTCACACAAGAAGATGTAGCGCTAAATATTCGTGGTAATGTGAAGGAAGTAACAGCCCGTGGCGCATATCCATGCATTATCGCGATGGCTGGCGTTGATGAAGATGGTGATCGCTTAGTAATTCCCCATGTCCACGAATTACTAACACCACTTGTTTCTGTGGTGCCATTACAATTAATTAGCTACTATGCTGCATTACACCGCCGTTGTGATGTCGATAAACCACGTAACTTGGCTAAATCGGTGACTGTGGAGTAATATAATGAAGTTACATTTTCTGTGATGTGTGTACACAACTTAATTGTACCCTACACAACTCAACTGTACCCTGTACAACTCAATTGTACCCTAGTATATTTAAGTTAGTAGCTAATTTATGTAGGGCTGGTATATAAAATAAAATTAGTTGATTTTAGGCTTAAAAAGCTAGTGCCTTCCTCTATTGTATAAAGGAAGGCACTTTTAAATTATGGCTGTTTTTTAAAATTGTTACTGTTCAATCATAATGGCAGAGATAATCTACAAATGTTTGTAGATTGAATCTTTTTTGTTTTGATGTTTCGTAAGTCGATTATACGAATATTGATTCCTGTGATTTTCCATTCAAATCTTAACAAGAATGCTTGTTGTATTAAACTGCCCCGTTAGCGCCGGAAAAGTGCTGATTACAATCTTAGGAAATATACACGATTTAAACGTTAAGCCATAATCGTGTAAATATTGGTGTATCAAGTGTTTACGCTTCATGTATAAAAAACTGTATAAATAATGTTTATAAGAAAAGCCGCGAAACGTTGTTTTAACAACATTGATGGCTTTTAAATGTGCGCCAAGACTTGCGTTTGGGAACGCTTTTTAGTTTATTGATGTATACATTATAAATCCTTGTTGCACTAAAGTACCACGTTAGTTAATTAATAATATATTTTTTCACTAAATAATAGTAACAAAAAAATTATGCAACGCGTGCAACAACACAACCGACCATAATGAACCTGTCTTTTTATAGACAAAACCAAAAAGTAAACCTAATGCAAAAACATATATATGGGTCCCAGCTATAAAGAAATCATAGAATCCAGCATTGTAAATCCAAATTGGGTAGTGAATGACCAAAAATAGTAAAGCAGTCACAATATTTGCTTTCCAAAAAGCCATTTTTTTATTGATTTCTTGTAAAATTAATCCCCTGAAAACAATTTCTTCAGCTAGCCCTGCCATAAGAAAACCATTAAGGTAATCATCAAGGGATAATGAAAATTGAAATGATTGCTGATTAATAATATATGTTTCAAATGCAAAATATAAGCCAACTAACAGTGAAAGAACTACTCCCCAAAATAAACCTCTTTTAACATTAACGTTCACTCTTAAGTGGTCAAATGGGTTAGTATGTAAATAATATTTTATGTATAACCAAGTTGGAACAATCCATACGAACCCCTTAACCAACGCCTCTAATAATGGGGAGATTATTTCACCGAACGAATAAATGTAGTCAATTAACCATAATTCTTTAATTGTCCATGCCAAATAAAATATGAGTAGAAACCCTATCATTGTTTTTACATCATTATTTTTCACTTTACGTACAACACTTAATTGCGATTCCATTTATACCTCCATTAATGTAGTTATTTCCTATTTTTGAATATTTACCAAGATTGCATTTGGGAACGTTATTAGGTTTATTATGTATATCTTATAAATCACTTTTTCCGGTAATTGCTGAAACCTAAACTTAGGCATCTCGTTTACGGTAAGATACAATAGATACTGTAATAAAGATCAGTGTCCATAACATCAAAACACCTGTCCCTTGCATTGGTGTAAGGACATTTATTTCATCAGAGGAAGGCGGCATATACATATAATATCCTGCCGTATCCGGAAAATAATTTTTAATACCGGGTAAAAAATCTCTCAATAATGGACTGACAATGAAATAATGACCAAGCAGTACCACTAAAGCAGGAGTGGTTCGTCTGAGTAGAACACCTATAGCTGCACTGAGAAGGGTGGTTAATGTTAGATAGCCGGTTGCACCTACTAAAATTTTTATTATAGCGTCTATTTCAATCACTAATGCTGTGTCTCTCATCATAATAAAAGCATATAGTACACCTGATGCAGCAATAATAAACGCCATAGGAATGGTTACAATTGCCAAAGCTAAATGCTTCGTGGATAGTTGAAACCCTCGCCAAGGGATCGTAGTTAAAGTAGTTCGAATCTGTCCACCCGTATACTCTGAACAAGTAGCTAAGATACCTAGAATAATGAACCCTGCTTGAAGATATCCCATAGAAGCAAGTCCTATTTTCAGTATACTTTGCGTTCCTGCTGCCCCTTGTAGACCAGCAGAAGTAAAAGCTGCTGCTAAACCTAAATTTAGAATGAATGTCCCCATAAGAGTGAGCCATACCAATGGTAATGTAACTAATTTTTCCAGTTCAGCACCGAGGATTAGTGTTATCTTTCTACTAGAAGAGACACTCATGATGTAACGTCTCTCCTATGGAATACAATGGCTGCGACAATGAAAAGAACAGCTACCCAAGCAAACATGATTAAACCACCTGTGAATGGGGTGTGAAAACTGTCGCTCGTAAATATAAACATATCAAGGCCAGCCTTATCTGGTAAGTAAAACGCTAATTTTGTAACCTTAGCAAGGAGGTAAGAGACTGTCACAACTGATGAATTTATCATGAGCACAGCAAGCGGGATAATGCCATTCTTAGTTAGAACCGTAATCCCAAATGCTAAAAGAGCAGTAAATATCCAGTAACAAACCGCGCCAATCAGTCTAGATGCTTCAAATGCAGGGGCGTATTCACCAAGAATAAGATTTGTTGCTGACACAGTTGTTAGAATAGCAACAATGGAAAGCAGTATGCTGATCACTGTCACTGCACTTGCTTTTGCCAGCAAAAAGTGGAAACGGGATGAAACAACAGTTAAACTCGTTGTAATCTGATTCCCTCCACCAGATTCACTGCTCTCTGTCAAATACTCACTGCTGACAGCAAGCACACCAAGAATAATGACACCTTGTACACCAAGACCTAAACCAATATAGCCAACTTCCGATAGACGTGTGCTAACTCCAGCTATAATCTTCTCTTTTTGTGCTGTACTGTCCAAGGCAGCAATGACCGCTGGGGCAAATGCTCCAATAAGAAAGGCAAGCCAAATACCCGGCAGGGAGAACAATTTAGATAGTTCCGCGTTAAATGCTCTCATACAACATCACCTGCATTTTTAGATGTCAGGGCAAAAAAAGCTCCCTCCAGCGTGGAATGATTACCTATTACTTCTTTCAATGTTCCATTTGCAACGATTTTTCCATGATTAATAATCACCACATCATCAACAGTCTCTTCAAGCTCTCCCATTAGATGACTGGATAGTAACACCGTGTTGCCAGACTCAGCGCGTTCACGTAAAAATGTCCGAATCCAACGAATTCCTTCTGGGTCGAGCCCGTTTACAGGTTCATCTAAAACCAATATTTTTGGATCACCAAGTAGTGCAGCTGCCATTCCAAGTCTTCTTCCCATACCCAGGGAATAACTCCCAACTCTTTTACCAGCTACATTCGTAAGACCTACTATTTCCAGAACTTCCTCGACACGTGAGCGAGATAATCCTGAGGCACGAGCAATCCAACGCAGATGTGCTCGTCCTGTTCGCATGCGATGAGCTCCAAATCCATCAAGTGCGGCACCTACTGTTACTAGAGGATTATGTAATTCTGCGAATGTCTTTCCATTAATTAGTGCACTCCCTGAGGTGGCACGATCTAATCCAAGCAGGATGCGAAGTGTAGAACTTTTACCTGCCCCATTCGGACCTAAAAAACCAGTTACTCTACCTGGTCTAGCTTTAAAACTGATACCTGATAAGATTTCTTGAGCTCCGCGATGTTTGACTAAGTTATTAATCGTAAGCAACCACAACACTCCCTTTCTGTTATGGTTCTAATTATAAAAAAGCAAAGTTAAATCTCGGTTATCTTGCTGTTTACTTCTGGGTTAACTTTAGGTTAAGCTCTACCAATAGCTACTCTTGTACCATTTTCATTTGATGTAAAGTCAGCTTTCAGCTTCATTTTTTTCAACATATAATTTGAAGCCGATAAACCAATCCCTGCCCCACCCTTATAGGAAGAGTTATCCATACCTGGACCTCTGTCTGCAACAATGATCAGTTCTTTTTCTATATCAACCACAATGTTTGTATATTTTCCCTCTGCTGCATGGCGAAGAATATTCTGAAATAAATTATCCAGAACCCGTGTTATCCATTTAGGATCTGCTTCCCAATAAAAAGTCTTCTCTGTCGGTAAATCAACATCTAACTGAATTTCTTTTTCTTCAAATGCAGGATACCACTCAGCGACAGATGCTCTTACTAATCGTACAATATCTGTTGAAGTGGGATGAAAAGGATGTTTCCCTGATGAGAGCAATGTATAGGCAAGTAAATCATCCATTAGATCTCCGACTCTTGTAATCGTATGGTTCATCTCTGCTAATGAGTCTTGCCCTTCAAAACTCATGGATTCTTTATTTAATCTGGTGATAAGTCCTCTCAAAATGGTAAGTGGCGTTCGTAAGTCGTGAGATAAATTCGCAATGAGTCGATGGCGTAATAATTCCTCTTCATATTCTCGCTTGCGACTGCCTTCAAGCTGCTGAATCATCCAATTAAAAGAACTTCCTAACTGGTCTATTTCATCCATACGATCCGTTTGAACAGATATTGGTTTAGGAAATGAATTATGTTTAGCTGAAAATGACATGACTTCCTGTAAGCGGGTGAGACGTTTACGAAGTCTCAAGAAGAACAGCCAAGAACTTACAACAAATGCGACAATAATAAAACCAAACAAAAGTACGGTAAAGTAAAACAGATTTAACATATTCATTTCTTTTTCATTGCTATCAGGAACGAACGCAGTGAAGAAAATCAGCACAAGAAGAGGAAAAAAGATAAATAGAAAATGCACTTTTAGAAAACGACTAAATAATGATCTATTCTGTTTCATAGTTTCACCCGATAGCCTATTCCCTTCAATGTTTCAATAATTTCTGGGGAATCTGGATGACGTTCCAACTTTTGACGCAATCGATGGATATGCACCAGTATTGTTTTATCACCAGTTATGTAAGTTTCGTTCCAAATCGCTTCATAAATTTGCTCTTTTGGTAACACTTGATTAGGGTGGCGTAAGAAATACATTAAAATTTGATGTTGTTTCCCTGTCAATATAATTTCTTCTCCTGTGTACTTGTCATATACCATTTGGACTTCTGGATCTACTTCAATATGATTTCCTAATGCAATTCGTTCGGAATGTATACCACCACTTCGACGGATTAATACTTCTAATCTTGCAACTAATTCATCCGTATGGAATGGTTTCGTTAAATAGTCATCAGCAAATTGTAAACCATCTACCTTATCATCTATTGATGTTCTGGCAGATAATAGCAATATCGGAACAGCAGGAGCTGCCTTTTTTAATCGTTTTCCCACAGTAAATCCGTCTAAACCGGGTAACATGATATCCAAGATAACTATTTCATGCTGATTTACTTCTTTTTCAGCCCCTTCGCCAGAAAGCAGCCACTGAACTGAAAATCCTCGCTGTTCCAATTCTCCTTTTACCCAACTGCCTATTTTCTCATTATCTTCAATATATAACACGCTTCTTTTCAAGTAACATTTCCCTCTCTAAATTTCAAATTTATCTTGCATCATTTACAGTAACAATTGGATGCTTTTGTGTGCCTTTGAAATTGCTTTCTATTTTTTTCTGAAAATTAATCTTGCATTCTTGCATTCTTCATAATCTTTATCATTTTTAAAAAGTAATGAATCTGTATTTATAATCCAAGTTAATGTTTCCATGTTCAACTTATATCTTTTTGTATCGCTCCAAAATTTTTTTCTCCCAATAGCCATTTTAGCATCAATAATTTTTCGTAACTTCATATCTAAAATTTCTACACTTTTCTTCATTCTAAGCCTAAAATCAGTCATAAATAATAATTCCCCTTTGCTTAATATTTTATTTGGGAATAAAGTGTATTCCCACCACTATTCTACCGAAAGTATGTAAGATGGTAAAAAAAGTGAAGAAAAATAATTATATAGTTCTATACAAAATATAAGTATGTTCATTATAAGTAGACTCTACCTAAACAAGCTTGAATGTAGTAATACTAAGGTTTAGGATATTTACTTTAAGTTGTTCAATTGTTACTTAGAATAGAGTTTGATTATGGATGTTTTATCAAGATTTGTTGTAGCTTTTGAATAAAGTTTGATAAAAGATAAGTTGCAAACGCTAATTTTATACAGAAAGAAACCAACTGTTTTGAAACAAAGTTTGATCAAAATAGTCGGTTCTTTATTTATCTAGTTTGGTCTTTATAATAAAGATTGTTTATTTCGGTATGCGAAACTTCAATTAAAGCACTACACTATATTGAATAACAACATTCTTTTAGAAAACAGCCTTATAAAAAGTTTATACATACGAAAGCCTAATGAAAACCCTTAGGGATTTCATTAGGCTTTAGATTAACCTTTTAAGAACTTCTGAAGCCACACTTGTTAAATATCTGAATATTTGGTATTAATAGTGGAAAGAAGTCGATTGGTGGCGGTATTTTGTCAGTAAATAAATATACTTGGACAGAAGAAAAAATAGCAAAATTTTATGCGGAAGGAAGAGGTTCTGGGGAACTGAATCATTATCTACCGTGGATTAAAACAAATGAAATACCCAGTAATGGACGAGTACATCTTCCTCGTGATTGGAAAACTAATAGAATTCATCATCTTTTATCTGATTTAGAACTTTCTTATTTTTTTTACTTGGAGTGGAGTAAAAAGGTAATTGATATAAGAGAACAATTTCCACTAGAACGTAAAAAGACAATGAAAATTGCTTCTGAGAAAGGAATTAATCACCCATTTGAAAATGAAACCCAAACCAATATTGTAATGTCTACAGATTTTCTAGTCACAATTAAAAATGAAAATAAGGTAATGCACATAGCGCGTTCAATAAAACCAAGCAGTGAATTGGAAGACCCTAGAGTTATGGAGAAATTAGAAATAGAAAGGCAATATTGGGAAGATTATAACGTGGAATGGTGTCTTATAGATGAAAAAGTTATGGACACACAGTTTGTAAAAAATCTTAAATATATACATGGACATTATTATCTTAATGAAAAAAAGGAAGAAGAGATGAGTTTATATTTACTCACCTACCTAGGAAATATACAACAGCAAAATCCCGAAAAACAGTTAATTACATGCTGCAATGAGTTTGATTCTCTTTATAATCTTGAGGATGGTTCTGCAATTTATTATGTGAGACATTTATTTGCAAGACAATATATTGAAGCCGTAAATATGGAATTTCCTATACAACCAATAAAGATAAATCTTATAGATATTGTTATTGATAAAGGAGGTCTTAATGAAAATTATGGTGGTTCTATCAGTTAATGAAATTATTGTAGATGTTGATACAAATAATTTCTATAGAATTATATGGATTGATAGCGGTTACATGATTGTATATGTTATCGATATTAACGACCCTATCGCAATCCCCTTTATAATGCTCATTAAAGAAATTGAAGAAAGAATAGAAACTGCAGAAATAGTAGTACAAATAGATAAAGGTATCTTTCTAAAAAGAGAACCTACAAAAAAGGATATTGAACATAGAGACAGAACTTGGGATGCAATTAAAGAATTAGTAAAGTTAGAACCGGAAATTTACGATAAAAATAAGCGTAAAAAATTAATTATAGAGGAAATGGTTAAACATGGTGTGAAGTCTCATAAAACTCTTTATAAATATTTAAGAAAGTATTGGCAAAGAGGTATGATTAAGGACTGTCTATTTCCAGACTACGCATTAAATAAAGTGGTATTGAATTATAAAGTAAATGAAAAAGTTAATTCCATTAGCGGAAGCAGAGCTGGTTTGAGCATGTATACATATTTTTCATGGGGTATCTCGAAGTCCTAAATCCAGTACATCAAAGGTTACCGCATCCGTTTTTATTTTGGGGTCAAACCATCACAAAAAAAGTCATGATGTCTGTCTGGTTCATGAATGTTTATATTGTTTATCGTTTATACGGAAGTGACGAGTTTGTATAAAGCCGTTCGTAGAGAATGTGTATTGTTATGTAATCTAATTTGGGGTACTATCTACTCAGGCTAAACGATAATGATTATCATTATAAATAATCGAATTGTTTTGCTACTATACATAAATTATGGGAGTGAATTTAATCATGGCAAGATTGATACTTATGAAAACAGGATGGATATCACTTATAACCGCAGGAATGATTACGATGGCAGGTTGCACCTCGACAGGCGATCAAGCTGTGGGGACGGCCAATCAGCCTGCAAACGCAACGGCAGTGACAAGCGAAGGCACGCCTCAGAACGAAACACGCGTCGTTACAGATGGATTCGGAGAGGTAGAAATTCCGAAAAATCCGAAGCGAGTCTCAGCTCTTTATCGTGAAGATTATTTGGTTGCACTTGGGGTAACGCCCATTGTGCAATACTATAACCCTATGTGGGGCAAACAGGATTATTTGAAACTGGATGTGCCATTGTTCGACGTGACTGGGAACATCGAAGCTTTGCTTGTATCCGAGCCAGACTTGATTATCGGCGCTGGAGAGGTAGATGCCGAACAATACGAGCTCTATTCCAAGGTTGCACCGACGTTCCGCTTGCCGGACGATGTACTTGTGGATACGCGCAAAACATTGACCTTAATCGCCGATTTGCTTGATCTAAGCAATAAGGCGAAGCAGGTTCTTGCTGATTACGATGCACGTATTGCGGATGTGAAAACAAAGCTGAACGCGGCGATTGGCGATGAGAAGCTTGTTGTTCTGCGAATGAACGTCGTAGACAAATCGATTAATATTTTTGGCATTCATAACACGTTTGTCGGACAAATCTTATATGAGGATCTTGGGCTGAAGGCTCCAGGGTTCGCTGAGGCAATGACGGAGGGCAATATCGTCTTGTCGAAGGAGGTCATTCCAGAACTTGACGCGGACCATATTATTTTGCTTCCATCCAATGGGACGTGGGAGGAAGAGAGCAACGCGAGAGCTCTTGAGGAAATGAAGGCAGATCGGTTATGGCAGACCGTTCCTGCATTTAAGAATGGCCATGTATATCCAGTAGAGAGATCGTATTGGCAGACGGGAGCCATTACGGCTAACGAGTTAAAGCTGGATGATTTACTTCGATTACTGGCTCCTTAGTACGAAATAGGGTGATTACGTTCCTTGGCATGATTCATCGCCATAATTAGGAAATTTAACTGTACCCTTTGTAAAGGACAATTTTAAGAAAGGCTAGACACTTTTTTGAAGCTGCCGTCTGTATTTTGCGGCAGCTTTTTCAATTTCTATTTACATTTTTTTCACTAAGCTTAATTCACCTTCTGATGAACGTCTTGTATTTGTTTTTTGCATATATTGTAAACTTACTACTCCAGTTATACGGGAAGCGTTACGCCAACGTTTCTCCTGAATACGCTTTAAACCAATTATTTCAACATCTAAACCTGCTGCTTTAAAATTTCTTTAGGTAATTTACCATTTTCAGTTTCGCAATAAAATGAAGGTTAAATTCTTTTGTATATGTAATCGTAGCCTGTATATTTGGATTGCATTTTATTTTTTTCTGATCTGCTTTAGTAAAGTATTTATTAGACATTTCTACTTCGACTTCTTTTTCCTCAACTTAAAAGGTACAGTTTAAGGTTGATGGGAGGCTCTTTTTGATTTACACTAAATTCATTGAGAATGAATATCAATTAAAGGGCGGTTGTTAGTAACAATGGATATTGAACAGTGCGAGCAAGCGGAGATGGCACCATTAGTCCAATATATGCTGCGATCGATCCGCTTCATCGTTGTGGGCGAACAAGCAGAAATGAATGATTCGGATGGCAGCAATAGAAACGATACAGAAAGCTTTGAACTCCTCTTTATTATGAGTGGCACGGGACAAGGAAAATGTTATTTACAGGGACCTGGCAGATATTTCACTATTAATCATAAGGTTTCGAACTGCAGTTACTACCAGGTGCGCTTCGTAACGAGAGGCTATGATGCAGCTTCAGGTTTGCTACCGGATAAGCAAGAGCTTGCCTGCTCACCCTTCGTAAAGACAATGGAGATCCTTAATGAGTTATATGAGCTCCGCAGAGCGAGCGACGAGCTCAAGCTGTTCCAACGATTTGTGAAATTCCAAGAGTTGCTGCTCTTTCTATTCCACCAAAATGCACCTGCAATCGAAGAGAGGGGAACGGATACCGAGCATCATGGGGTAGGGCTCAGTATACGGCACATTCATCAATATTACCGTGAGCTGCTGACTGTGGAAGAGCTGGCCTCCCTCGCAGGCATTGATCGTTGGAAGTATACCCGTCTGTTCAAAGAGGCTACTGGTCAAGTACCACTTCAGTACTTGAATGAAGTACGGATTAATCAAGCCAAGAAGTGGCTGGCGAGCGCCGATGACAAGTTGCTCGATATTGCGCTAAATGCAGGTTTCAGCAATGAATATTATTTCAGCCGTCGTTTCAAGCAGACGGTAGGCATATCACCCGGACAATACCGTCGCAGTCGCAAGGGAAAGCTTAGAGTAATAGCGCCATATTTGGAGGATTTCATCGTCGCGCTGGATATGGAGCCTATCGCCCAATATTGGCATGTTAAATGGGGAAAACAAGACTATCTAGGCTTAAACCATATTCCGACGTTTGAGGAGAACAGGGGCAATCTTGACAAGCTTTCCTATTATAAACCAGATTTGATATTGCTTGTGGATCGTTACGAACAACAGCAATATGCTCAGTGCCGACGCATATCCAACACGTGCATCCTGCGTGAGCATACGAATAATTGGCGTACACTGCTACGTACCGTCGCCGATTATTTCGGGCGAGCGGAGTTGGCCGATGAAGCTATCGCAAATTATGATTTCAAAGCAAGGAGTGCGAGTCAAGCGCTGAGTCATCTTATGAAAGGTCAGAGTGTTGCTTTTTTGCGTATCTCGGCGGACCAGATCATCCAATATACGGAAGGAGGGCAAGGTTTTGTTTCAACAGTTCTCTATGGCGATGTTGGATTGCGCTCCCACTCCGCAGTAGGTTTAGCTTCAAAAGCGAACAGGCCAGGTATGTTCACTCTCTCTGTAGAAGATCTGCGTATGTTATCCGCAGATCACCTGTTCATTACTTTCGATAAATGGCATAGCCAGGAAGAAGGTAAGGAGAGGGAACTGCTTGAGAAGCCAGAGTGGCGTAATCTGCCAGCTGTTAGAAACAACCGTGTTTACGAGGTTGATTTTCTAACTTGGATGAATAATGGAATTATTTCCAACAGCAAAAAACTCGATGATATACTGCGATCGTTAGTTTGATTTGGTTTTGCTTACGGGTCTCAACTAATACTGTTAACGGTAAGCACCTCATCCAAGGTATTAGCCAGACTATTGTTCGGTTACTTGGTGGATCACTATTAGTTTCAGTGCCGTTTATTTATAGTCAGGCTTTGGGTGCAGAAAATAAAATGAAATCAGAGATTTACCAAAAAGTTACTTATGAATCAGAAGTATTTAATTACAACGATTTAGTACGTCTAATATCCAATAGTTTAATTGAAACAGGCTATGGTCTAAGTGTAAGTCATAAAGAGTTACCAGATAATCGACATTTAATACAAGTAAAATTTCCGAGATATAATGTTACCCCAAAGGTCACAAAGGAACTAATGCAACGAATTGAAAATGTAATAAGTTCGAATAACTTTGATAAAAGGAACTTATTAATTAAGGTAACGGGTTATATTGATAAAGCTGAACAGTCTTCCCCACAGGAACAAGAAGAATTAGATACATTTTACAAGGAACTTAATAGAGATGGAGGATTTTTTGAACAGGTTGGAAAAGAGTTAGACAAAGCTGGATACTCTTATGAAGCGGGATACGGTATAGTTGGTATGGTTTATTCTACAAATGATGTAAGTTTAAAAATTATTGCAGAAAATGAAGAAGTAACGGAGAAAATACAAGTTGAAATAAATCGCATTTTCAAAGATAAAATTACAAAGTTTAAATTAGATGATGTGACATTTACTGTTAAAGCAATCCATATTAATGAGCTAATTAGTGAAATAAATGATTCTTAGTTGAATAGAACATACAAATCCATACAAAATAACGTTTCCCAAATGAAAGTTTGGAGGCGAACTCAAAGGCCACTAATGTTGTTAAATCAATGTTTGTGGCTTTTCTTATGAACATTGTTTACACGTTGTTTTATGCACTTTTGTTAAAAGTCAGTCATAGCAAAGGTTTTGAAGTATTTGAAGTAATGTTGCACCATCATCTTTGATGAATAAATAAAAATTGAAGTCTTATCGTGTAAATCCGCATAAATCTGACGAGTCCCCTTTTAGAAACTGCATATATTTTTATGCAGTTTTTTCTTTACTTTTAAATAATTATTTTGTAAGATAAAGCCAACTTCAAAAGTGGCCAGACCACTTTTATATTCATTCAGTAAAAGACGCCATCATCTGAAGGTGGAGGATTTTGTTTCTTTTATAGTAGGTATCCAAACACCTACTGAATGAAGATAAAGCCTTTGGATACATTGTTTATCTGCACGAAAGGAAAGCGACAGCAATAATTATTCCAAGGCGAATAGATTGACCGAGGAGTTGATCGTATGGAAAAAAAACCGAACAAAAGAAAGTGTTTTTAGATATCGTCCAACAATTACGACAACTTATTAAAATGGAAGAAATACAGGCTGGAGAAAAACTACCTTCCGAACGAGTTCTTTCAGAGCGTCTAGGTGTAGGGCGATCCTCTGTGAGAGAGGCATTGCGAAGCTTAGAATTGTTAGGTCTTATTGAAACGAAACATGGGGGAGGTACGTTTCTAGCTTCTACACATAAGAATCAGCTCGTAGAAATACTGTCAATGTTTATATTAGAAGATGAAAAATGGAAAAAAGATGTCGAATTAACGCGACAAATTCATGAAAAGGAAGCCATTCGCGTAATAAGTTGTACAGAGACTCTGCGAACACTACCTGTGTGGGACAGTTTTTTTGTAAGGCTAGAAATAGAAAGTACGATTAATTGTCAAGATGTATTACGAGAAATAATAATCACGGCGGGAAATCGTCTTTCACTAAAAATCTGGTTTCAGTTAGCAGCTTATGATGGTGACCGTGTAAATCAAAGCTCAACAGAAGAAGAAAAAATAATCATTCAAACTATGTTGAAATCGATGCAGATTGGCTATGAAGCATTGCAAGCTTACGAGCAGTGGATGAAGACTTTACAAAGCATGTAGACAACAAAGGGGGAGACGAATATGGCAATACGTAGCTTATTTAGTAAAAAGAAAGAGGACGGACAGGAAAAGGGATTTCCTGAAGGACTTATGACAAAATGTCCAGAATGCCGTCACATTCAGTTAACAAAGGAATTAGAAAAAAATCATAAAGTGTGTACAAAATGCGATCATCATTTCAAAATGACTGCACAGGAGCGCGTAGCATATTTCTTAGATGAAGGTTCATTTGTTTCAATGGATGATCATTTACAAACAAGTAATCCGCTTAATTTCCCTGATTATGTAGAAAAAATTTCAGTGGCTAAACAACAAACGGGATTAAGCGAAGCTGTACTAACTGGGTTAGGTACTCTTAATGGGGAAGAAATTGTTGTAGCAATTATGGATTCTCATTTCCGTATGGGCTCAATGGGTTCAGTTGTAGGAGAAAAAATCACACGCGCCGTTGAAAAAGCTATTGAATTACGTGTACCGGTTATTATCTTTACTACTAGTGGTGGAGCGCGCATGCAAGAAGGTATTCTATCATTAATGCAAATGGTAAAAACGAGTGCGGCATTAAAACATCATAGTGAAGAAGGACTATTGTTTATATCTATCATGACGCATCCTACATACGGTGGCGTTTCGGCAAGCTTTGCTTCTATTGGAGATATTAATATTGCTGAGCCACAAGCATTGATTGGCTTTGCTGGTCGTCGTGTAATAGAAGAAACATTAAGAGAAAAACTACCAAATGATTTCCAAACATCGGAATTTTTACTAGAGCATGGTCAGCTTGATGCAATTTTCCATCGAAAAGATTTACGAAATCAAGTAGCAATGCTTGTAAAAATGCATACGAGAGGTGGCGTGCAACATGACTAAAAAAAATTTAGCTTTTGAAGAACCAGTAATACAATTACGAGAAAAAATTGATGAATTAAAAACGATTGCTACAAAGGCAGATGTAGACATGACAGGCGAAATCGAAAAGCTTGAAACACGTCTAACACAGCTAGAACAATCTATTTATGCCAATATGAAGCCATGGGATCGTGTACAGGTTGCTAGACATCCAGAACGACCAACAACTTTACAATATATAGAAGCTATGTGTGAAAACTTTATTGAGTTACATGGAGATCGTACATTTGGTGATGATGCAGCAATTCTTGGAGGAATTGCTCTCTTTGAAGGACAGCCCGTAACAATTGTTGGACACCAGCGCGGAAAATCAACTAAAGAAAATATTCGACGAAATTTTGGTATGCCACACCCTGAAGGATATCGTAAGGCATTACGCTTAATGAAGCAAGCTGAGAAATTTAAGCGCCCGATTATTTGTTTTATTGATACAAAAGGAGCCTATCCGGGTAAGGCAGCCGAGGAACGCGGCCCAAGTGAAGCCATTGCTAGAACTCTCTCTGAAATGGCGATTCTAACAGTACCAGTTATTAGTATTGTTATTGGGGAAGGGGGAAGTGGGGGTGCAATTGCATTAGGGGTAGCTAATCGAGTCTTTATGTTAGAGAACTCAACGTATTCGGTTATCTCGCCTGAAGGGGCTGCATCGATCTTATGGCGAGATGGTAGCCTAGGGAAGCAAGCAGCAGAAGCAATGCGTATAACAGCACCTGACTTAAAAGAGCTTGACGTTATTGATGGAATAATCCCTGAAATAACTGGTGGAGCACACCGCAATGTTGCGAAGCAAGCATTTTATATAAAAGAAAGTATAAGCGTCACACTAAAAGCATTGAATTCTCTAAATGGCGAACAATTAATTGAAGATCGCTATGAGAAATTCAGAAATATTGGACAATATACAGAAGCTTAAATTTATTTTTAGGTTTTTGGACATGTGAATTTGCTCGTAAAGAGATAAAAATTGTATCTTAAATAAATTAATATCTTAATGATGGAAGAAAAAAGAGTTGTAGTTTGTAAAAAAGATTGATCATTTATATTTAAGTTCGATTATTTATAATAAAGATCGATAATTTGTAATATAGTTTGATAAAATAACTTCGCATTTAAATAAAACCCATTCATTTCTATCAAACTTTTTTCAAAATGCGTGGGTTTCTTCTATTATAAAATCAACGTTTGCAACAAACTTTTAATCAAACTTTATTCCAAACTCTGGCCGACCTTATAATACGAACGGTGCAGGTTAGTTAAATAAGACATACTTAAACAAATCATGTGAGTAGTTTGATAATACTATAATAATTAAACAAGTATTCTGAACTCGTTTGGTCAAATATATAACTTTCAAGTAAACTTAATAAATACTAATAGGTGGCTAAACATTTTTGTTGTTATTCTTTATTTTGAAAATGAACGATTTTTCCCAGTTAGTCGTATTACATATAAATCATTATTGTATGGAGTAGATCTCATGGATGAAAAGGATTTAATTCGAAAGGCGAAAAAAGGAGATACATTGGCTCTTTCGAAACTGCTACAACAGAATTATTCGTTCCTCGTAAAGTATTTAATGAAAGTTACCCTTCATCCACAAATCGCAGAAGATTTAACACAAGAGACGATGATAAAGTGTATTGAAAAAATCCAACTGTATAATGGTGAATCCAAGTTTTCCTCGTGGCTCATCACAATCGCAACGAACCTTTTTATCGATCAACAGCGTAGAAAGAAGCGGGAGAAAAACTGGCTAGAGCAGGAACAAGCGCTCCGAAAAATGAAATGGAATGCAGCCATTATGAATGAAGAATGGACTGATGTACTTGATGTACTTGCTCAAATTAATGAAGAAATACGCATGCCAATCGTGTTAAAGCATTATTATGGATATTCATATGAGGAAATTGGAAAAATGATGGGTATTGCAGCAGGAACAGTAAAATCTCGAGTTTCAAATGGTCTAAAAAGTGTACGAAAGGAGTTGGCTGAACTTGAAGGAGTATGATTCTAAAAATAATAATTCTATGTTGGATGATGAAGATGAATTAACGGTTAAGCAATTAATAGATGGTTTAGAAAAACTGGATCAATGGAATCCAGTATCTACTCCAAACTTACAATGGTTTCAACAAAATGTCGAATTAGAGAAAAAAAGAATACGAAAAAAACAATGGAAAGACCTCCTCATGTTTATCTCTGTTGCAGTATTTGTGCTTTCGGTTGGGATTGCTGTCGTTTATCGTCAGCCAATTCTTTTTCTTTATTTTCAGCTTGTGGGGATTATCTTATTGCCCTTAGCTCTTAACGAAACTAGAAAGAAGGTCAGTAATAATGAGCTCAAACGAACTAAGTAACACACCGCTTTGGTTATTGGTCTTGATTGCATTCATTCTGATTTGCCAAGGCTCATGGATGTTTTGGGATGCACGGAAGAGGGGACACAATGCTTGGCTATGGGGCTTTTTAGGCCTTATTACATTTCCAATGTATCTTATTATCTATCTTATTTTTGCAAGAAAAATATTTAAAAGAAAGGTCTCAGGATCAAATTCCTGAGATTTTTTTGTTTATTTTTTCTTGAGTGAACGATTAGAAGAACGTAATCGTATTAAGGGTGAATAAACAATTTGAAGGAGGGAAACAAGAATGAACTGTTTAATAGAGTCTTATAGTAAATAAAACAAATATTGATATTTATAAGAATCTTATACTGAAATCAAGGAGGTTACTTATGACAAAGCAAAAAAGTGTTAAAGGACTATTCATTTATCTCTTGCTTGGAATCATTGCATTCGTTCCCTTATATCTTAAGGCACTATCGACACTATCGACAAACCCGGCCCAATTAGAGCAAGCGAGGGAAATGATGGGGATTTCAGGATCACCTGAAATGTTAGCCTTACTTGGCACACTTCCCAATTATATTTTCTTAATCATTGCTCTTGTTATAGGTTTTTTTACTGCTCATAAAGTTGGTTTAAAATCTGTGATTATGCACCCGAATGCTAGAGAAAAGTCAAAGTCAGAGTGGATAAAAGGTATTAAACTAGCTATCGTACTCGGTTCGATTGCAGGAGTTGTTATAAGAGGATTCGATTATCTTTTATTCCCACTCTTGCCGGAGGGTCTAAAAGAACTAATACATCCTTATAATGCAATAGAATTTTTAGCAGCTTTACTCTACGGAGGGATTGTTGAGGAACTATTAATGCGTTTTGGGTTTATGAGCT
Organism: Lysinibacillus sp. UBA6686; assembly: GCF_002455205.1. NCBI lineage: Bacteria > Bacillati > Bacillota > Bacilli > Caryophanales > Bacillaceae > Lysinibacillus > Lysinibacillus sp. UBA6686. The sequence continues at coordinate 29,668 of NZ_DKJS01000034.1, forward strand.
TGTTGATTTTTATTTTCTGGAAACTATTTGATCGAAAATCAGCAAAACCTTCGAACTGGGTCTTTATCCTTGCAATATTTGTTAGCACATTATTATTTGCAATAGGTCACTATAGTGGAACTGCAAGTGTGATAGAAATGAACGCATTTATTTGGTCCCGAATGATCTTATTGAATGGTTTACCCGGCTTCTTCTTTGGCTGGATTTATTGGAAGCACAATCTAGAACTTGCGATGCTTGCACATATGTTTGCTCATATTGCCATGCATTTTCTAATGTTGATTGTCTCCTTTTTTATGTAAAAATATATATGGTGCATATACACTTTGAAAATTTGCTTGTGTAAAATATAACTATATGAGGAGCTAGACAGGAAAGGCAAAGGGTATATGATTGAAAAAAGCAAATGGATATACTGCCCAATTTGTAGTTCAAAAACACGCAATAAAGTATATGCAAATACTATATTAATTAGTTTTCCTCTTTTCTGTCCAAAATGTAAACAAGAAAGTTTAGTAAACATAAAAAAATTTAAAATTATCATAGTTAAAGAGCCAGACGCTAAGACGCAGAGCCGATAAATTGAGATGTATGTTAACCTCAATTTAAATCCTATATGGTTTTAATACGTTACTTCAAGCAACTGGATTTAATCGAATCATCAATGGATTGCTACCTTCTGATCAAACAATTGAAAATGGCTATACCGAAAAAGAAATCAGTGATAATAAATTATTTTCTTATCATGTTGTCAACGATACGATCATTAATCAGGCTTTGAGTTTAAATGACAATGTCAATGAGGTAAACAGCATCGTCTTCCCTTCAGAAGTACCTGTACTGAAACTAATATCCTCAGACTTTCAAAAACGAGTAAAAGATGGAGATGAGATTCAAAAAAGTCACGTAAAACGACTTGGTGCAAATGCCGGGTCCCAAATGATTGACGGCTCTCATGGATTCTTTCAAACGCATGTCACAGAGATCCATGATGCCACAAGTACTTTCCTTAAAAAATCGACTAAGGACTTGTTACAAATACAGACTAAAGGGAGCTAGAAATATAATCTCAGCTCCCTTTTTGTTTTAAATACAATTATTCATAATCTCAATATAGAGAATGAAAATGGGGGGTAAATGTTTCCTTAAAGTGAATGAAAACGTTCCTCAAAAATATAGCCCTTCAATGCAAATAGACGCATTCCTTATTAGAGAAATGCACCCGATCGCTGAATATCAATTCTGTGATTTGTCTTTTGCTTGTTAAAGTAAAGCACCTCGTTAATTAAATAGGGATATTTTTCTAGATTGTTTCCAAAATCTCTTTTGCAATTTCATTAAGTTCTTCTGCGAGTTCATTATCTGTAGGTGTTTCAGCCACTCTTGTTAAATACTCTCTAAACTGAACTCTTGACTCTACTGGCAATTTGATAATTAAAAAATGTAGAATAAACCACTTCCAGTTATCATCATCTGAAGATAAAACATCTTGCACATGTGGGGCAATTTCTTCTGGAAAAGTTAAAAGTAATTCTAATACCCTTGGTGTCACTGGCCAATTCATATCTTGAATCCATTCGAGAAGGTAGGCAGTAAAGGCAATATTTTATCTCTATCCATTTTTTTAATCATTTCTACTCTATCATGATCATGCTTAGTCTTGGCAAAAGATCTTCAAAGTTTTCCATTTGCGTCTCTCCCTTAGATTTTTATACATGGCAATCTATTTATTGTATAGTCTTTATTAAACTAATCTGTACGTTAGTTTAAGTGAGAAACTTCACAATCTTACTCTATAATTCAACAATAATATCCAATTTTATTGAAAACGTTCCTCAACAATCTGGTCCTTTCCATGAATAAAGACGCTTTCCTTATTAAAGAAAAGCGCCAGATTGCGGAATAGTGGAAAATACGAAAGAGCTGCAAAATGTCATTTCTAAATTTTTTCTAATGCACCCCATCCTTGATTATAGTAACATCTTTTTTAGTCTCGCTAAAATTCCTTTAAGAAATAAAGCATTTTTTTCAATTCCACGGCGTTTACACCACCCGATACTATTAAAGCATCTGTAAATCGATAAAAAGGCAATACAATTACCTGTTAAAGGATATCTAAAATAGCCTTTACCCGTTATTTATTTTGGTGCAATTATTTCTTTACCACCCATGTATGGTCTTAAAACTTCAGGAATTACTACGCTTCCATCAGCTTGTTGATAGTTTTCTAGGATAGCGGCAACTGTACGACCAATGGCAAGACCTGAACCGTTTAATGTATGAACATATTCTGGTTTTGCATTTGGCTCACGACGGAAGCGGATATTTGCTCGTCGTGCTTGGAAATCCTCAAAGTTAGAGCAAGAAGAAATTTCACGGTACATGTTTTGTGCTGGAATCCAAACTTCTAAATCATATTTCTTCGCTGCAGTAAATCCTAAATCAGCAGTACACATTTTTAGTTTACGATACGGTAAGCCTAGTAATTGCAGTACTTTTTCAGCATGACTTGTTAACAACTCTAGCTGTTCATATGACTCCTCTGGTTTTACAAAGCGTACTAATTCCACTTTGTTGAATTGATGCTGACGGATTAAACCACGTGTATCACGACCCGCAGAGCCTGCCTCTGAACGGAAGCACGCACTATAAGAAGCAAAGCCTTGTGGTAAAGCCTCAGCCAGTAAAATTTCATCGCGATAGAAGTTTGTTACAGGTACCTCTGCTGTTGGAATCATGAAATAATCTGTTTCCTCTAATTTAAATAAATCTTCCTCAAATTTAGGAAGGTTTCCAGTACCCGTTAAGCTATCGCGATTAACAATGACAGGTGGCAGCATTTCCTCATAACCATGCTCTTCTGCATGTAAATCCATCATAAAAATCATCAGTGCTCGTTCTAAGCGAGCTCCAAGACCACGGTAGAATAAGAAACGGCTACCTGTTACTTTTGCACCTCGTTCAAAGTCAACAATCTTCAAATCTGTAGCAAGATCCCAGTGTGCTTTAATGTCAAAATCAAATGTTGGAATTTCACCCCAAGTATATTCTTCTACATTGTCTTCTTCTGTTGTCCCTACTGGTACAGATTCGTGTGGAATGTTTGGCAAGCGCATCATCATATCTTTAAAGCGCTCTTCAACATCATTTAGTTGAACATCTAGCTCTTTAATTTCATCGCCTACTTGACGCATACGAGCAATAACTTCATCTGCATTTTCCTTGTTGCGTTTCATAATTGAAATTTGTTCAGATACTTTATTTCGTTCTGCTTTTAATTCTTCTGTTTTAGCAATTAACTCACGACGCTTTGCATCTAAATCCTCAAAGTCATCTAAGTTGCCTAAATCTTCATTACGTGTTAATAGCATTTCTTTAATTTCCGCGAAATTATCGCGTACGCGTTTAATATCTAACATAGTCATACCTCCAGTAGTTTAATGACACTGCATCCATTAAGTCTTGGTTTAATTGCGTTGCAAGCTAAACTCGAATAGCTCTGCTTTGAATCAAAATAAACACAAAAAAGCCCCCATCCCTAAAAAGGGACGAGAGCTACCCGCGTTGCCACCCTAATTGATTAGGCATATACCTAATCCACTTATTTCATAACGGCATTTCAGCCGGCTACAGCCTACTTTACATTATTTCGACTGTGCAACTCCAGGACGGATTCACAAGTGCTTCTATCAGCTTCCACCAACCGCTGACTCTCTAAAAAAAACGTGCTTGCTACTACTTCCCATCATCGTGTTCAGTTATTTGAATTTTAACCATACTGTACTATATGAAAACAGATTTCGCAAGTCATACCATAGGATACAAAATATTCTAGAATTCTTGAATCACGTTTAATTCCGGATGAAATGCACAACCCAATAAATGACCATTTCGCGCTAAGATAATTTCCCCTCATATTCAGTGGATTTCAACATTTTTACAGACTGTTTTAATATGAGGAGCCCGAAGTCTTCAATTAAAATTATAATTCATCTAGAATACCTCTTTAAGTCTCTTTCTATTGTTTAGTTTAAGGACAATCCTTCACAATCTCAACTATACTTTAACAGAAAAATCCAAATACCTTAATACCTTTCAAGTTACTCCACTATGGTCTGTTGGTAATATAAGGTTAGCCAGATTTTTCTGGTTGACCATTTTCTTATAGGTCTTATTATTACAGTATTCGGGGTAGAACGTCTGGCCCGTGGGACTTGATCCCATCCGCAAAACTGTTCACCCCCTACTTGTATAACTGCGCAGTATAGTAGAAAAAGGGGAAATTGTTAGCAATGTAGAATATAAGGATTAATACAGAGCCAACTATTTTACCCTGGCATCGAGACGGGGGATGGTATTATCAGAAAAAAGTTCGCTCAAGGGATACTACTATTTCATCACGTTGTGTCTCTTACATGAAGCGAAAGGAGTGGATATACGCATGAAAGAACCATCTGAATTGCTTATTGAAATGCTTGGCTATCCGTATAATCCCAGAAATGTTCAAGCTTTGCTGCAATCATTCGGTGTCAAGCGAATGCCAGCCCCGAACAGCTATTTCAAAGACGATATTATCTGGTCAGTGAAAACATCAATACGCATTGATATTTATCGCGCACCTAAAATAAATGATCTGACTGGACTCAAATATACAGATCAAGATGAATGGATCATTGGCGCCATACATTTTCTTGCGCCCGGGTCGGATGACAGAATTAAAGCTCCGTTTTCCGGAAAGCTTCCCAAGGGAATCACGATGAGCTCAACACCAGATCAGTCGATAAAGGCATATGGTCAACCTGAAGTGGATGAAGAATGTAAGTGGTCTGGATTTTCCGGTCGAATTTTGGCATGGCGAAAGCCGGGAATAAATATTGCAATTGAATATGCGGACAGTGAAATTGATAGCGTGATGAGAAGCTACACGGTCTGTCTAATTGGCTGCATAGGCGCATGGCGAAACGATAATCCAGAGGTCTTTGCTCCCTGATTGCAGGTCAACATCGCTGAGGCTGCGTATGGTAGTTAGCCCTCTCTTAAATGAATGGCTAATGGGGGCTTTTATGCAACAAGGGTTTCAAAAATAATCAAACTTTTTTATAAAGAATTTAATCTACCACATTAAATAAGAGCATGTTTTGATTGATCTTTTTTCAATACATGCTCTTTAAACTTGTTCTCATATCAAATTTGGGTTAATTTAACAAAACCTTATTTCAAAGCTAAATAACGCACCCATTAGCAATCCATCATAACGAAGAATTACTTCATTTCGTTTCATATTTACTTATTACTTTGGCTGTTAGTATGACCGTGCTTGCTAAATACTCTTATAATTAATTGTCCTAAAATATAAATAATTGAAACAAATATAATGGCAGCATCTCTGCCAAAGGGTTTAAACCAACCTCCATCATCAACTATAAAAAAATAGCCAAATATCAAAGAAATAACGGTCATAATAAAATTCAAGCCAAAGAACAAAGGAAGTTTAATATTTCTCGATGATATACCTACAACAATTATGAACACTAAAAATATCGGAAACAAAAAATCAGCGTGTTGCCTAGCAAGATGACTATTATATTCGTAGAAATGAAATAAGAAAGGAACTGGAAATAAAGATAAAATACCTATAATCAACCTCTTCAATTTATAGATCCCCCATATTAAATTATTAAGGAAAAACCACCTTATAGTGTAATTTTACACTATAAAGAGGTTCTTTCAATATACTGTGGTTATTTATTTCCAATTTTTATTTAACTCCTGCTCGGTTAACACAAGAAGCGACTGCTTTTATTGCACAATGCAGTCGTTACTTTAAGTACATTTGTTCACAAACTTTTTCTTTTAGACTGTTCTTTAATATAAGGTGTTTCTCTATAGCAATGCATATCACATGAACTACCTCTTATTATTGTACATAAATATTTTTATAATTTCTTTTAATAGTGTCACACTTCATAATCCCTAATTGTCTTAGTTTTTAGAGATATTAATTTTGTAATTATGATCATTAGGAGGTTTATTTATGAAAATATTACTTGCTGGCTCTACCGGTGTAATAGGAAAAATGGTGATTCCGATGTTAATAGAAGAGGGACATGAAGTAATCGGGATGATTCGAACAGAAAAACATGTTAAGACAATGCAAGAGATGGGAGTAAAACCAGTAGTTGCAGATGCATTTGATCGAGATAGTGTTTATGCAGCCTTAATTGAAACTCAGCCTGATGTTGTCATGCATCAACTTACTGCACTAAATAGTGGCGATATAAACGATAATTCTAAAATACGGATAGAAGGAACAAGAAACCTTGTTGATGCAGCTAATCATATTGGAGTAAAAAAGATAGTTGTACAAAGTATTTCATGGGCTTATGAGCCTGGGAATACACTAGCTACAGAAGAAACACCTTTAGATACTAAAGCCTCATTACCTCGCAAAAAAACAATTGATGGAATTATTTCATTAGAGGAAAAGGTAAAAGAAATGCCTGATTTCGTTATCCTTCGCTATGGTATGTTATATGGTCCTGGAACTTGGCTTTCGAGTAACGGCCTAATTGCTAAACAATTACAGAGGCAGGAACTACACGCAACTGATGGGATGACATCCTTTATTCACGTAAAAGACGCAGCAAAAGCAGCTGTATTAGCTTTAAATTGGCAGTCAGGTTCTGTAAACATTGTAGATGATGAACCTGCAAAAAGTTCTATTTGGCTTCCCTATTTTGCTGAAGTTATTGGGGCCCCCCTCCCGCCTATAAATGATACTTATAATTCTTGGGAACGAGGAGCCTCAAATGAAAAAGCAAAAAAACAATATGGCTGGGAACCTATTTACCCTTCTTGGACAAAAGGATTTAAATTGTTGCATCATTATTAATAATAAAATGAACTACCAATATAAGAAGGTTAAATTTATGAAAATAAATAAAATTTATAAGTCTTTTATTTACACTGTTCTAATTGGACTTTTTACTTCTTGTTTCATATCGTTTATCCTTGTTTCTATAAACTTAGGATATAGCCATACATTTTTTATTCATTGGCTACCAATGTGGGGAGAAGCATTTTTATGTGCTATACTTTGTGCTTACATTTTTCCACGGATTATAAATAAACTTATGACATTCATTACTTTTGTAGAGAAATGATAGATAAAAAAATGTATGTAGAATATTCCTCAGATTATGATATGCATAATATTAGAGATGGAAGGGTTTATCATGTTGTTCAATGAATTAAATATAGAAGACTTATATAAAGAGTATAAGAATTATTGTATATCCATAGCATACTATTTACTTGGTTCAATGACAGATGCTGAAGATATTGTTCAAGATACTTTTTTGAAATTAAAAGAACATGAAAATATTGGGGAAGATATTACTAATTTTAAAGCTTATATAAATAAAATGATCGTTAACCGCTGTATGAATGAACTAAAATCAAGTAGAAAAAGGAAAGAAAATTATATAGGTACATGGTTACCCGAACCTATACTACAGACATTCAATAGTGGGCCTCTTGATAATCTAATCCAGTCAGATCAATTAAGCTATTCATATATGGTTCTTATGGAAAACCTTTTACCTAAAGAGAGGATAGCTTACGTATTAAGAAATGCTCTAGGGCTAAAGCATAGTGAGATTGCCGATATTCTAAAAACAACAACTGTTAATAGCCGTAAGATATTGAGTAGAGCACAAATTAAAATGGGAAGAAAAAGCGAAAAAGATTTAACTGTTAGTCTTCAGAAAAATTATATAGAACAATTTATATGGGCATTATCCAACGGGGATATCCAAGGAGTAACCCACTTGTTATCTAATGATGTTCTATTTGCTGCTGATGGAGGAGGTAAAGTAAGAACGGCAATAAACATCATTGAAGGTAAAGAGCGAGTAGTAGCACTTATTTCAGGAATTTCAAAAAAGTTTTTCTTTGGAAAAAATGCTACGGCAGCTATGATAAATAATCAATATGGTATTGTAGTCACTGAAAATGAAAAAGTAACAGGCGTTTTTTGTTTTGACTGGAATTCTTCATCCCGAACGATTAACAAGATCTTCTATGTGGTAGATCCAGATAAGTTAACATAGCCTATTTAGGGTTGCGTTTGAATACGGATTGTTCTTTTTTAAGAACTGTCCGTATGTTTTCTTATTGAAAGAACCTGCACCGTTCTTTTAAGTACACTTCTTCAAAATCTTTATAGTAAAATTAATGTAAATTTCCAACAAAAGACCATCTCACCTTTTTAAAGGTGAGATGGTTTTAATCAATCTTTAATAAAAGCCACATTAAAAGGGTATCGATTTAAAATAGATATTCGAAAAAACGTCTTGTAGTGTTTGAAAGTTATGCTCAAGGTGTGTTTTTATAATTTTTGCGTAAGAATCTGTGTTTGCAGTGATTTTACAACACAACTAAGGTATGTGTAGACAAAAGTTGCTTAATATTTTATGGAGTTAAAGGGGCGATTTAGTAACAAGAAAGGCTTTTGAATGACGTTCAATTTTGTACCGGAATCTGATTATTTGCATCTATGTTCTAAAGTATTTATTTATAATAATAAGGGGAAAATACCTACAAAATTCACATTAGAGGTGGCGATAATTCTTGAGAAAGTTAGTCATAATAGTCATGGTAATTTTTGAATTATTTTTCCCGATGCAATTGCTGTTAGTAAAGGCGAGTATTCAACCACAATTAGAAAAAGAGGATGTTTCATTTATTCAAGTAAACCGTTTAAACGGGGAAACCCGTTTGTTTAAGGAAAATGATGGATATGAGGAAGTGATTATCGGTAAGGTTGTTAAGTGGATAAACACCTCAAGTCCTTCAGAAGGAGCAATTGAGTTAGAGTTAAATAAAACTTCGATAGTCTCGATAATGAAAATAAAAATGAAAAACGGAGACGTTGCAGTTATTGAACCAGCTTATAATTGTGTATCACTAAACCAATTAAAGACATGCACAATTGCAGATGGTGAGGTTATATATACAAGTAATAATAAAAAGGTTCGATTGAAATCAGTAGAACTTTATGATTGGCTCTTAGTTGGCTGGAAATATGAAAGTGTTGGGGCACCAAAAGACGAGTTACTTGAAGAAACTTTATATGCCAGATATTTTTCCTATATCGACGAAACTTACTCAGATTTTATCATGTGTCCTAAAATAGATAAAGTTGAAAGAATAGATGGCGATACAAGGAGACATATTGTTTATGCAAGTGCGTTAAATTATAGTGCACATCATGGTGACACTCCCTTTGATAGAATCCATATCATGCTGACTGATACTCCAGAAAATGGTATTAAAATAAATAAAGTGACAATACAAAAGGGTATTTCTGAAGAAGAAAGTGCTATACAATGTAGGCGAGAGAGCTAAAGGATTTCGTTAAACTAACAGGTGCTTTAGTCGAATAACTGCCAACTAAATTGTAGCAGGCACTTATATTTTATAACAAAATCATTTATTTATATTTAATGGAATAATTATGAGGGTGATAAGATAATAAATTTTCATAAGGAGATTAGACTATGGTAAAAAACAAATTACTAAGAATGGACAATGTCGGTATCGTTGTAGAATCCCTTGATGACGCAATCACTTTCTTCGAGGAGATTGGCTTGAATCTCGAAGGGCGAGCCACTGTTGAAGGTGAATGGGCTGGTCGCGTAACCGGATTGGGTTCTCAGTGCGTAGAAATTGCTATGATGGTTACCCCAGATGGCCACAGCAGACTTGAACTTTCTCGATTTCTCACCCCACCTACTATTTCAGATCACCGAATTGCTCCTGTAAACGCCCTCGGTTATCTACGCGTCATGTTCACCGTTGAAGACATTGACGAAATGGTAGCCAGACTTACTAAGTATGGTGCTCAGCTCGTTGGCGAAGTGGTTCAGTACGAGGAATCGTATCGCCTTTGCTACATTCGTGGAATTGAAGGACTTCTAATCGGTTTGGCGGAACAACTCGGTAATAAATAAGTAAGGTGACTATGTAGGTGTTTTAGATTATGGTCAAGAATTTGAAACGACTTTTACATGGGATAACTTGGATGTTGTAAAAGTGATTACATTTGATGGGAAGTACTTCTTCTCAACAGATCTATCTCTGTTATCAATCAAGCGGAGCACATGGCAGAAGAAATTATTGAATTAGTACAAAAATAATAAAGTGAAACTTCAATCAGTGGGGGTTTCCCATTCTCCACTGATTGGTAGTTTTCACTTATCAGGCTTATACGACCAGATGATTTCCCACCTATCCTTATCGTTTTCTCAATTCTTGAGATGGGCGTCTATACTTGCCATTTCGCTTTTGTCATGTAGTAAGGTGGGAACGGCTATGAAGTATAAGACCCACAATCTATTATAGGAAAAGCCCAAGTCAGGCTAAGAAAGATTAAGCATGTATATGATTCTGTCAGGTTAATGTATTCTATTCGTGTACTGTCGTACAAGTCCCTCCCTTCAGATTTACAATAGAATTCGGAATCGGAATCTTGTCATCAAATTGCATGAGAAGCCCCAATCATGATTACAAATCCTTATAAAGAGGCCAGCACGTCCAATATTTGCGAAGGCTCCAGTCTCCGTTTATAGTCAGCTTCGATATAGGCTAGGCGAATGATGTTCGAGCGATCGATGACAAAAGTTGTTGGAAGTGGAAGCGTCCAAGAGGAATCGCCATTATAATCGTCAAGCGAAATACCAAGGGACTGATAAACGTTGCGTATTGATTCGGAAAGCTCGAATACGATGTTGTATCGGGATGCAACTTCGTTACCAGTATCGCTTAAAACTGGAAAGGTGATACTGTTATTCGTTTGCATAGTAGTTGAATAGTCTGGGGATTGCGGACTTATCGCAAGTATCCGAGCTCCTGACGCTTCAAATAGTTCTGATGCTTGCTGATAAGCGCGTAGAGTAATATTGCAAAACGGACACCAAACTCCGCGATAGAACAATAGGATAACAGGGCCGTGTGCCGTATAATCATACAAGGTAACGTTTGTACCGTCCTGATCTTTCAGCGAAAAATCGGGAGCTTTTGTTCCAACCTTCAGGCCAGTGGCGAGACCTGATGCTCTCAATTGAATGATCGATTGTTCAAACATCGTTACCGTTTCTGGAGTGAGCATCTTTTCCATCTGTTTAGTGGCGTTATCCAAATCAAAGTGCAAGGGTGAAAGAGGTAAATTTTTCATCGAGATCTCTCCATTTCGTCATATTATTTAACTCTTCTCCATAATACGGGGTAGACGAAATGAAAAGATGTAATTTAGTTTACAAGTTACTATCATTTGAGCAAACTGACGTGAGAATGGTACGGCAAACAGCCACTGTACGGAATCCTGTACGTATTATACCGGTCTCCGAAAGTTCTTTTAGAGCCATGGACACGGCTTCTCTTGAAGCTCCAACCAAGTGAGCAATCTCCTGATGGGAAATGAGCATGTCGATTCGACAGTAATCGTTACCTTCATCCCAAACTCCGAACCGATCAGAAAGTTCCACCAGAACATGAATGATTTTATCATGCAATTTTCCAATGGCTAGATTTTGGACAAGGCTGCTCATGTATGATAACCGTTCACTCATGGCTTTAATCATATTCATCATGAATCGTGGACATCGAATGAGGTAGCTCTCGAACCGCTCTTTGTCCATTACACAAATGTCACTTTCTTCGATTGTTTCAATAAACAGTTCCCGTGTACCCAATGAAATATCACCTATCTCACCAAAAATGTTCCCCTCGCTCAAGATATCCAAAGTGAACTGCTTCCCCTCATTATTTAGTTGATAGAGACGCACTTTTCCCTTCTTCACAAAGTACAGCTCTTCAGTGAACGTTTCAGGTGTTTGAATGAACGTATGTTTTGAAAAAGTTGTGATTGAAGTCAATTCGTCCATTGTGATCAAATCTTCCATGGAAAGTGAACGCAGCAGGTTAAACTGAGACAAATATTGAATGCGATCCATCAATCGTTCCTCCCTTCCTCCCTTTTATATTCCTATATTTGGTTTTATCTTTTGGTAGCAGCTTTTCGAGCAGAGACTCAAATCTCGTATCACATATATTCATAATACAACTTCTTATAAAAGAACCCATATTACAATATCAAATCAGGAGTAGACCCTGTTCTGTTGCACGTTCCACGAAAAACAACTTTTTGAGGATAAATCAGGATCACTTTCTAAACACAGTAGTGGTCCTTTTTTGTTTCGATTGAAATGATAAGCGAGGGAGTGTTCCAGTACCTACAACTGAATGGTAAGTTATAAACGTGAAGCAAGAAATATAATGTTTCAAAGCAACGCAAGTTACGAATAGAATTAACATGGTGACTTTCAATTATCAGATGTCAATAGGTTGCTTTTCTAACTGATTTAAAGTCATAGTCCTTGAATCCTTTTATTATGAAAATATTTGGGGAAAAGTAAGGTCCCTCTGAATTTCCCCTTAATAAAAATTGGCGGAACGTGTGAAATGGATAATGCCATGTTTTATGTCTCTGTTTGTATATTTCTGTCAAAAGAAATATATTAAAGCTATGGAGGTGCCATGAATGGATTATATAACAACAAAAGAAACTGCGAACAATTGGGGAATTACAGACAGAATGGTAGTGTATCATTGCTCCGCTGGGCGGATTGAGGGAGCTAAAAAAATGGGAAATACATGGCTTGTTCCGATTGACGCTGAAAAACTGGCTGACAGAAGATATAGGAGCAGTAAAGTAAAGGATGGTGAAAATAAATGAAACGGATATTTTTGGTCGAGGACGATAAGGCAATCGCTAAAAACCTTATACTTTTGCTTCGCTCGGAGGGATTTACAGTTATTCACGCCTCTACGCGGAGTGAGGCCCTTGCTACGCTTTCTAGGAATAAATTTGACTTGGCGTTAATTGATATTTCTTTGCCCGATGGAAATGGCTTTACGGTTTGCACGGAAGTCAAAGAAAGCCATGATGTTCCTGTTATCTTTCTGACGGCTTCTGGCGATGAGGCGAGTGTTGTTACCGGGCTGAACATGGGTGCGGACGACTATATCACCAAGCCTTTTCGTCCGCGTGAATTGATTGCGCGAATTGGAACCGCCTTGCGAAAAAGCGGACGTTCTGGGTCGGATTTTGAAATTCGCGAGCTTCATGTCGATACAGCAAGCGGCATTGTGAAAAAAAATGGCAACGAGGTTTTTCTTTCAGCATTAGAATACCGCTTGTTACTGGTGTTTATTAACAACCCAAAAATTATTATTACGAGGGGCAGGCTACTTGACGAATTGTGGGATGCGGCAGGCGAGTTTGTCAATGACAATACACTGACCGTGTACATCAAACGCTTGCGGGAGAAGATAGAGAACGACCCATCAAGCCCACAAATAATTCTGACTGTTCGCGGGACGGGGTATAGATTGGGGCGCGAATATGCTTCGAAATAGAGAGTTTCGACAGTTTGTCATTTTGTTCTCCTTAATCGCTATCGCCTTAGTAATGGTGGGATTTGCAATCAATGCGGCAGCGGGAATCCTTGCCATTGCTTCTGCCGCCACCTTTGGTACAGCGTTTTTTGCGTTTACCAAAGCCCGATATAAAAGCATTGCGCGGATTTCAAATCAAATCGACCTAGTGCTTCATAATGCTGACCATCTGTATATTGGTGAATCGGACGAGGGCGAACTTTCCATTCTGCATAGCGAGATAACAAAAATGACGTTGCGTATTCGAGAGCAAAACGACGCGCTGAAAAAAGAAAAAGAACATCTTGCCGATTCGCTTGCCGACATAGCCCACCAACTCCGAACCCCGCTCACATCTGCAAACCTCATTCTGTCATTACTAGCGAATAACCCTGATGAAAACGAACGGAAAGCATTTATACGAGAAACAGAGGAATTGCTTGTTCGGATGGATTGGCTAATTACTTCTCTATTGAAATTATCTCGCTTGGACGCGGGCATAGTGGTGTTCCAAATTGAGCAGATAGATGTCAACAACTTGATATGTGCTGCGCTTCGCCCGTTTCTAATCTCAATGGAACTGCACGATATTGATTTGCAAATTGACGCGCCGAAAGGGGTAATTATTCAGGGCGATTCTGGTTGGCTTTCGGAAGCAATTCAAAATATCCTCAAAAATTGCATGGAAAGCGCAGGCGAGAACGGGAAGATTGAGATTGTCTGCATGGACAACCCACTGTTTACCCAGATTACTATCCACGACAGTGGCACAGGTTTTGAAAAAGAAGATCTACCCTACCTGTTTGATAGGTATTATCGTGGGATAAACCCAAACGCTACAGGATACGGGATTGGATTGGCTCTCTGCAAGATGATTATAACACGGCAGGGAGGGACGATTACCGCAAAAAATCACCCGCAGGGCGGTGCGATATTTGCCATTCGTTTTCCAAAGTGACGAATCTCTCATCTGAAAGTCACAGAGATGTAAGTTGAAGGTTCTATTATATGGGTAAACCATGTGAAAGGAGACTCACATAATGGAGTTCTTAAAAATTGAAAATCTATCCAAGGTCTACGGTAAGGGTGAAAACCAAGTTGTCGCGCTTGACCATGTTTCGCTTACAATCCAAAAGGGGGAGTTTACCGCAATCATCGGCTCCTCCGGCTCCGGTAAATCCACATTGCTTCACATCATTGGGGGCGTGGACGTCCCGACAAGCGGAAAAGTATATTTGAACGGGCAGGATGTATATGCCCAAAGCAATGAGAAGCTCGCTATTTTCCGCAGGCGGCAGGTCGGACTGATTTACCAGTTTCACAACCTCATTCCCACTCTAAATGTGGTGGAAAATATCACCTTGCCTATCCTGATGGATAAGCGGCAAGTCAACGAGGAACGGCTGAATGACCTGCTCGAAATGCTTGGGTTACAAGACCGCAAGACGCATTTACCCAATCAGCTTTCAGGCGGTCAGCAACAGCGCGTCTCCATAGGACGCGCTTTGATGAACGCCCCGGCTGTTATGCTTGCCGACGAACCCACGGGCAGTTTGGACAGCCGGAATGGGCATGAAATCATCAAATTGCTGAAAGAAAGCAATAAAAAATATGGGCAGACCCTGCTCCTTGTCACGCATGACGAAAATATCGCCTTGCAAGCAGACCGCATTATCGGTATATCAGATGGCAATATAGTGCGAGACGAGAGGGTGCGGTCATGAACATTTTCAATAAAGTTACCCTGCAAAGCATGAAAAAAAGCCGTACTCGAACGATTGTCACGATTATCGGAGTTGTTCTGTCCGCCGCCATGATCACAGCCGTAACTACCTTTGGCGTTTCCCTGCTGAATTATATGACAAACGGCGCAATCCAGAAATACGGCAATTGGCACGTTGAGTTTTTGGATGTCCCTTCTTCCTTCGTACAGGAACGAACCCACGACGAGGAAGTCGCTGACACCGCGGCATTTGAAAATATCGGTTACGCAACGCTTGACGGCGGTAAAAACCCCAACAAACCGTACCTCTTTATAGCCGGATTTAGCAAGGAAACTTTTAGTACTTTGTCCATCAACCTGATGTCCGGTAGGCTGCCTGAAAACAGCGGGGAGATTCTTGTTTCGGGGAGCGTCGCAGTAAACGGTGGCGTTAAATTCTCAGAGGGAGACACGCTTTCACTTGCTGTTGGAAGTCGCATGGACGGAAATAAAAATCTCGGTCAACACATCCCTTACATTTCCGGGAAAGAAACTTTTGTGCCAGAAGTCGAGAGAACTTATACGGTTGTCGGTATCTACCAAAGACCAGGCTTTGAGGAATCTTCCGCACCGGGATACACCTTGATAACCAAAGCGGATGTACAAGACAAAGTGGACAACTTCAGTCTATTTGTCAAGCTGAAAAATCCGCGCCAGCTCCACGCTTACGCAAGCAGCAAAGCCGGAAGCGAAACTTACGTCTTTAACGATAATGTGCTGCGCTTCATGGGTCTTTCGGACGATAATTTGTTCAACACGCTTCTATACGCGGTGGGCGGCATTGTGGTCGTCATCATCATGATAGGCTCGATTTTTCTGATTTATAACGCATTCACCATCTCGCTGAACGAACGCACACGCCAGTTCGGGATTCTCTCGTCAGTGGGAGCCACAGCAAGGCAGCTGCGAAATTCGGTGCTGTTTGAGGGGCTTTGTATCGGTGCGATCGGTATACCGATTGGCGTTATCGTCGGTATAGGCAGCATTTGGCTTGTGATTTCCGTTGTCGCCAAGAATTTTGGGAACATTCTCTATACCAACGTCCCTTTTACCATGACGGTGTCAGTCTCCGCAATTGTCGTTGCGGCGGCGGTCAGCATGGTTACGATTCTGATTTCGGCTTATATTCCGGCGCGAAAGGCTGCAAGCACTCCCGTTATGGAAAGTATTCGCCAGACGAACGAGGTCAAAGTTGAATCCAAAGCCGTGAAAACTTCAAAGCTTGCGGAGCGTATTTACGGCTTGGAAGGTACTCTTGCACTAAAGAATTTTAAAAGAAACAAGAAACGCTATCGCAGCATTGTACTATCCCTTGTTTTAAGCGTTGTGTTGTTTGTATCGGCCAGTTCTTTTGTCACGAATATGAAACAGGTGTCGGAGCGGGCAGTGGAGTTTACTACCTATGACATCGGTTTTGCCGCGCAGGATATGGGAGATAACGAAATGTTGTCACTTTACGACAAACTAAAAACCGCTTACGGTGTTTACGAAAGCTCGTATCAAGCACTTTTGGTGTATTCATGCGCGGCCAAAGCAAGTGATCTTTCAGACGATTACTGGGAATACGCGAGTTCATATTCGCTGGACGGAACGGTTAATCTGCCAATGGACATCCAGCTTCTTGATGATAACGCCTATCTAAATATTATCAAAGACTTGGGCTTGCCAGTAGAGGAATATACTGGGCAAAATGCGAAAATGATCGCCGTTGCCAAAATGCAAGACCGCAGCAATCGGGTGAAAGAGGTTGACCAATTTAGTGATATGTTCACGGGTTCTTCCATGAATTTTACCATCGCTCCCAAAACGAATGGCGAGCCGAAGACGGAACAGAGGCAAAACGTAAGCATTACGTTTGTCGAGACCGTGCCGCCTGACACACTCCCCATCATAGGAAACTCCGAGCAGAGGCCATACTTTTTTAGGGTGATGGCACCCTATTCACTCAAGGAGAAGCTTGAAACCTCCGATACCCATGTAGCTGTTAAGGGCATGACCTTTAGCTCAAAGAATCCCTCGCAGTCGGTGGCTGAAATGAAATCGATGATTCAAGGGGCGGAAGTTAAAGCAACGTACCACCTGTACAATAGCTATGACATGATGGATGAGAACCGCAATTACATCTTCATTGCCAACGTGTTCGCATATACTTTTATCATTATGATATCGCTGATTGCGGTTGCTAATGTGTTCAACACAATTTCCACAAATATCAAGCTGCGCCGCCGAGAGCTTGCCATGCTCCTTTCTGTGGGGATGTCTGAACGCGATTTCCAAAAAATGATGAATTTCGAGTGTGCCTTTTATGGCATGAGGGCGCTACTCTTCGGACTTCCCATAGCAGCAATCTCTTCTTGGTTGATTTACAAAGGAATGTTCGTCGGAGGGGCGGACAATATCGATTTTGTGTTCCCATGGGGCAGTCTGGCAATCAGCGTGTTCAGTGTGCTCTTTGTGGTGTTCATGACAATGCTGTATGCCATTAGCAAGATAAAAAGAGAAAATATTATTGACGCGCTTCGGGATGATATGACTTGATTCATAATCTTCCCAAAGGCCATTTGATTTTGTAATTGCAGAATCTGTCTTCTGCCCGACAGCAGGAAGAAAAAAACGTTGCTGGGCAGATACTTTTTTCCGAAACAGAAACATTTAAACAAAGGTTAACCGTCACCCGTGCGGAGAATATGTTTTTAGACAATTAAGTTTGTTACAATATAATAAGTCTTTTTAAAAATACAAAATATATGTGTAATGTACATCTGTTTGCTTATAAACGAAATAAGTGAACAGATTTTTGTTTTGAAACGATTATTGACATTTATCCAATTAAATCATTGCGTTTTTTCCATTGTTTCTCCTATTCGCACAAACTATAATAATGTTGTAAATGATAATCATTTTCAATTAAGAGTAAGAAAGGAAAGGGGCAACAAGTGTGAAGAAACATCGTGAAAAGCAAATTATACTATGGGTAGGGAGTTTCCTCCTATTGTTGATAATATCGGCATGCAGTACTTCTAATGCTAATAGCAACAAGTCTAATGAGCAGGAAGAGGAAAGTGAGAAAACAGTTCAATATACAACGATTACAGGTGAACAGGTTGAAATACCTGCAGATCCAAAACGAGTGGTTTATATTGGTCAGACAGTTGGTGATTTCTTGGTGATGGATATTCCAATTGTTGGTAATAATCTTCCCAAAGATTCTCCTAGTTACTATGAAGGCAAACTTGAAGGAATCGTTGATATTGGAA
This sequence comes from Lysinibacillus sp. UBA6686, assembly GCF_002455205.1. Taxonomy (NCBI): domain Bacteria; kingdom Bacillati; phylum Bacillota; class Bacilli; order Caryophanales; family Bacillaceae; genus Lysinibacillus; species Lysinibacillus sp. UBA6686. Next base: position 48,184 of record NZ_DKJS01000034.1, read on the forward strand.
ATCCTGCTGACTTAGAGACGATTCTGACTTTAAAACCTGATCTGATTATTAATGGCTATTACAAGGCGGATCCAAATCTTAACGAAGAATTGTCAAAAATCGCTACTACGATTCCCTTTAACCCTGCTCTTCCTTATACAGAACGAGTAAAAGAGATGGGGAATATCCTAGGTAAGCAGGAAGAAGTAGCTCAATTGCTTGCTAAGTTTGAAACAAAGTCTAAAGAAATGTTTGACAAGTTTCAATTAACAGAAGGAGAGACCGCAACAGTTTTCTATCAGCTAGGAAAGACGCTTTATGTTATGGGTGATCGTAGTCTAGGTGCTATTATTTATGGGAAAAATGGCTTTGCTGTCCCACCAGCAGTACAGAAGAATATTATTGATGTAGAAGGGGTATCTTTCCTAGAGGTTTCCGAAGAGGTGCTTCCTGAGTTTGCTGGTGATCATTTGTTTGTAATTGTACAAGAGGATAGTGAAAGTGAAGCAGAAGCTGATCGACTGCTTCAAAGCCCAATTTGGGGAACTTTGCCTGCAGTCAAAAAGGGAAATGTTTATGTTGTTCCTAATGAATGGAATACAGATAATTTATTAGCTTTGGAGCAATTGTATAAAAAGCTACCAGAATGGATGGACAAACAGTAAAAATTGTATTTGCCCAATCAATTTTTTAAACCGTTTGTATTCTAAAATAGCACATACTCGAACAATAGTTGATAGAGGATCATTATATGTTACAATAATGATAATGAGAATCATTTTCAAAATTTGGAGAGTTGCTTATGAATCTAGCACCCCTATATATTAGGCTACAACATTATGATCGATTTCAAGTTGATCAGATAATGTCAGCTAGTAGCCACAATAAGGGAATAAATGATAATGAAATAAATTTATGCACATTATTGATAGCACTTAGTCATGACATACGGCTGTATGTAGATAAAATGGCTATCGATCTACGACAAGGAAGCTGCATTCTAATTTTACCTGTACAAAGCTACACTGTAGAATCAAGTAACAAAGAGGCACAGCTTGCGCGTTTTACCTTTGAAACTTTTAAAATAGAAGGAATGACTTTAAACCGGGTTGTCCATCCACCATTGCTTTGTGGCTATCCCTATAATCTGTTATTTTCTCAAGTCAAGCAAGTATTAGGAAATGAAGCATGGATAAATAATCAATTTTGTTCCTCTCTATCCACATCAGAAATGGCGATGATGCAAGGTAGACTTCAGCTGATACTAGGGTTGATGGCTCAGTTAGATGAGCAAGCTGCCCAGTGGCAGAACAAAGAAAAGATAAAATTGGTTCAACAAACTGTACAGTACATAGAACAGCATTATGATGAGGACTTGTCAGTAGAACAACTGGCTAACATGGCTGGAATGGTCAGATGGCAATATAGTCAAAAGTTTAAGACATTGACTGGCAAAAAGTCGACTGATTATTTGACTCAATTACGTATAAACCAGGCAAAAGAACTTCTCCGTAATACCACCGATCCATTGAGCAAAATAGCTCGTCAGATTGGGTTTAAAGATGAATACTATTTCAGTCGGTGCTTTCATAAATTAACTGGAAATACCCCTCGCGAATATGCAAATATTCATCTTCATACTCCAGAAAGAACCGTTATCGATTCACTGGGCAGAAAGGTTCTTGTTCCTACAGGTGCAACACGTATTGTGACTGATGGTAAATTTACACTTGGGGAATTACTAGTTCTAGGCATCTCCCCTATAGGAGCGGCCATCTCTGTCATGAAAGATAACGTGATTTATCATAATAAGCTGCGAAATATTCAAAGTATCGGGCATTGGGCAGACCCAGATAAAATAGCACCTCTGCAGCCTGAATTCATATTGCTTAGCTACTATCCACAAGATTTGCAGGAACTGGATGCTCTTGCTCCAACTGTTGTACTGGACAAGAGGTTTAGATTGTTCGAGCGGTTACGGTATATTGCTAAACTATTTGAACGGAGTAGAGCGGCAGAGAAATGGATTACTACATATGAGGACAAAGTAAGATTGGTACGTAGGCAATTAGCCAATGCTTATGTTGCTGGGGAGACGGCTACTGTTTATCTCAAGTTAGGTGCAAAATATTATGTTATGTGTCAGACCGGGTTGGCTGCCAGCTTATATGAATCTCTTGGTTTTCGTCCCACTCCCAAAGTAATTCAGCTAATTCAGCAAGGGCAAGCATGGATAGAAATTCAGCAACATCAAATAAATCACTATGCTGGAGAGCGTAATTTTATCTTGGCTTCTCCCCAAGAATTGAAAAATATTACTCACTGTCCACAGATCGCCACTTTAGCCGAGTTAACTCCCAGTAAGACTCATTTCGTAGATTTTACATGGAATCATTGTGATCCTATCACACGTGAACGGTTGTTAGAGGTTCTACCGTCTATTTTTAAGAAGAGGACTATGTGATTACTTAGTAACTCATTATCAATTCAATTATGTGTCTTGAAAATTCAAACAAAACCCAAAAGTAATCATACAAAGAATAGTGATAAATTGGATATTAAGAAGCTACAAAGAGGTCATACAGCGGTGTACTACTCTGAACAATGTAACTTCGAGCTATAGAATCTTAAAATAGAAAACAGCAAATTTTAAAATTTACGCGACATACGTGATATTTTTTATAAATGTTGCCGACTTCCTTAGTTTTTGTATAAAAATAAGCCACGTATTTTGAACGAAGTTAGGTCAAAAATACGTGGCTTCACCTGTTTATAATAAAAATTGATTAATTTCGAATACAAATCTTCAACTAAATCACTTCTATTCATAATCTCGTTATTTCTTTTGTTAATCGAGCGCCTGTATTTAAATCATATTTTCCAAATTCATAAGCTTGTACCACTTCTATTATTTTAGAAGTATCCCCTATAAGTAAAATGTGATCTACAGTGTACTAGTTTATACATTTCCTACTTTTTTTGTGAATATTTAAATATAATCACTATACCGCTAAGAACAATAATTAATGAATAAATTAAGTAAAAGATATTTTTTTCAACACCTATTTTATTCATGAAATAAATATATATAAATACCCAGAAAAGGATTACTAACGTTCTCGTCTAAATCTACCTCCAATTATAAACTCATAAATATCAATCCAACCATTGTAAGGTTTAAAGCTTTACTATCTAAACATTCTGCAATTTTAGCCCCTACATTTGATAGAATACAATGAATTTTCATCTGCAAATTCTACAACACTCAACCGCTTTACCATTTTGCATAAGGCTCATTATCAAGGCTATTTATACTTTGGAATTATTAGTGGTTACTGAGTTTAATTATAGCAAAAAATTCAATTATTTATATTTTAGGTTTTTTTAGTTAATCCCAAAACAAAAATTTATTAATCAGAGTACAGTAACGTCTTGTAGATTGTAAAGATAATGTAAAATGAAAATAGTAAATGTTGCATTAAATAGTAAATTAGTAAATAATGACATAAAAAGAGGTAAAAGTGAACGAATGAAAGGAAAAGAAAAATAATGATTCGATATCAAGAAAAGGACTTTACATTATTTGAAAGTCAATTATACCAAACAACTTCAATTGTCATACATACAGATGATTGTATCGTAATTGTTGATCCTAATTTATTGCCTATAGAGGTAGAAGAAATCCGACAGTTCGTAAACGGAATAAAAGATAATCGTCCTATCTATCTTCTTTTTACACATTCCCATTGGGATCATATTATTGGATATGGTGTTTTTCCAGAAGCAACTGTTATTGCAAGAGATGTTTTTAAAGATAGAGAGGATAAGGAAAATATTTTACAACAGTTGAAAGACTTTGATGTAAAACATTATATCTCTCGAGACTATCCGATTATCTATCCGCATGTAGATATTGTGGTGTATAAAGAAGGGCAAGTATTAGAATTTGGCAATACTTCTTTAACATTTTATAAAGCTGATGGACACTGTGATGATGGTTTATTTATCGTCGTAGAACCTTTAGGATTATGGATTGCGGGTGATTATTTTTCTGACGTAGAGAATCCGTCTATTCATCTAAGTAACGAGGCATATGTGGAAACACTTGAAAAAACTGAGTCTATATTAGAAAATCACGATATCCATTTCCTTATCACTGGTCATGGTCAAATGGCAGACAGCAAAGAAGAAATATTAAAACGGAAACTAGAATCTTTAAATTATATTAAAGAAACGAAGACCCAATAATATTCAATTCTTGCTTCGACTACGAACCTATTTTTTATGGTTACGTTTGCAAGTAATTAATTTTATTTTCAATGATAATTTCCATAATACCTAATCATATGAAGCAACAGTACTAGAGGCAGCACCCACTACGGTTAGAAAGATTAACATCTTGAGACAGGGAACCCCATTACTAAGCTGCGATCCCACTGGTTAGCTCTTTTACCGTATAACCTCGTTCTAATAAAAATATAGCTACTTTAGCAGCTGTGTTATACCTGACACCAACAATCTAGCAGCTCTTGTTTTGGAAAAATATTTGCATCCTTAATCTATTTATATGTTTAGGACCGTTCTTATATTGATTTCAACATTAGTTCTAGATGGATTTAAATTTTTAATTAATTTTTATACCAAAAGCTACATATGATGTAGTAGCTAATAATTTATAAAATCCTGTGTTTATATGCAGGATTTTTTTCTATTTCACATTTGATAAAATTGACCCAAAAACTAAAATAATTTATAGAATTATTTCAGAACGTACAGCTAATCTCTCGTTATTTCGATCTAATTTTCAAGGTCATACAATATTGTAAACATTACCACATTAAGTATAAAATAGATGGGTTTTATATGGTATAATTTCAAATGTTGCTTTAGCAAATATGAATAAGGGAGAGAAAAGATATGATGAAAAAGATAATGAAACGAACGAGTGCTGCGTTGCTTGGCGCTTCATTAATGCTGACTGCGGTTATGCCAGCGGTTCATGCAGAGGAGCAATCACCACCCCTAGTACCTTTAATTAGTGATTGGGCTATTGAAACATTAAACGAGGGTGAAAAATACGGGATTTATCCAACTGATTGGTATTATAAGGGCTTCCTTCAAGAAATTCCGGTGGAGAAGGTAAATGAACTACTGGCATTAACAGAAAAGAAAATTGCCTCTTTGGGCTTAAAAGAAAATAAACAGTATAAGCCAGTCAGTGTGAAAAATGATAACACACGCGGTGATATTGTGAATCGCTTGTATAATATCGTGGCACGCTATGATTTACCTGTTGGCACAGATGCCGTTCAATTTATGAAAGAGCATAACATATTACAAGGCTCTAAAAGCGGATTACAGTTAGAGAAAAAGGCAACGACACAGCAGGCTGTTCTACTAGCTGTTCGATTTATTAAGAATACATATGAGCTTGCAGAGCAAGGATCGAAGGGAGTAGCCTGGGTAGTTGAGGATGAGGATACACGTGTATATTTACTGGGTTCCATTCATCTAGGTACACCAGATTTATATCCATTCAATAAAAAACTAATGACAGCGTTTGAAGAAGCGGACGCACTATTAGTAGAGGCAAATATTCTGGATACAAAAGGGCTTGAATACTATTCAGAAAAGGCAATGTATACAGATGGCTTAACACTGAAAGATGCTGTTGCGCCAGAAACTTATGCAAAGCTAGAGAAAGTTGCAGCGCTTTATGATCTCCCGATGGAAGAATTGGCATTACAAAAGCCTTGGATGCTTTCAAATACGTTATCATTGCTGGCTATGGATGATTCCTATGGTATGACGCCACAAGAAATGGCGATGCATGGTATTGATATATACTTTTTATTGAATGCACAGCTAAAACAAAAGCCAGTGATTGAATTAGAGGGTACTAAGGCACAAGTTGATATGTTTGACGGGTTATCACCAGAAGCACAGGAACAATCTTTAGTCGCTGTACTGGATAGCATACTCACGCCATCTGGAGAAAATCAGTCTGAATTCCTCGGAGAGTGGTTTACAAGCTGGAAGCAAGGGGAGGTTGAAAACTTCGCAAAAAGCTTCCGAGCGATGGAAGGAGAATCTTCAGAATACAACGAAATGCTATTTGGTTTACGTGATGAACAAATGGCAAAGAAAATCATGAACTTACTTAAAGAGAAAAAAGGTACGTACTTTGTTGTTGTTGGTTCAGGTCACTTTTTAATCGAGAAAAGCGTTCGCTATCATTTGGAGAAAAACGGATACGAAGTGAAGCCGTTTTATCAATAAACTCTAAAAGAGATACAGGCTGTGTAGTTCTATACTATTGCAGTTGATTCATCATATCTAACGAAAGTTGAATTTTACTATTGGTTGTTTCTTTACTGAATAATCGAATTTCGGCATCAGTTGCACGATTTGATGCCCCCATATACTATTCCCATCAGGGTGCAAGCCGTGATAACTGCAGCTATAGTTGGCCGAGTCGTCCGTGAAGAAGGATTTGTTTTATCGTTGAGTAAGAGAAAAACAGGTTCTTCTCCGGCGTATTAATGATTTTGGTGGTGGCTTAAGACATATCTCTTTCGTATTGCCTATAAAACCAATGCTCGACAGAAAATGGGTTTTGAAAAGTAAAAGGACAAATGCCTATCATGAAATTCTTTGTTGATTTATTGGTGATATGTTAATCTATTCAAAAGACAGATACGCTTCTTTAGTGGATTGATTGGGTTAAAGCTTTCATTTTAACTAAAAAGGTGGTTTCTGTCTTTTTATTTTGTTTGATGGTAATTATTTGAAGAGTATTTGCTCATTTAGAGCATATTAGTTAGCTTTATTATTGATAATTAAGGAGGACTAGGAATATGGAGGCAATAGTTTTATTCTCTGCATTATTTTTAATGCCTGTAATTGCATTTTTTTTTATGTTCCGCTTTTTAAAGCATTTCTCCAAACAAAACGAAGGAATAGCATTAACTTCATTTCTATTTGCTCTTATAATCTGGACTTTTAGTTCAAGTATCTTATTAGCAGGTGGAGGTTAGTAAGGGGCATGAGAAAAATTGAAGGGTAGCTCTTTTGAACCACCCTTCTCTTATATTTCCTATCAATAATCTTGATGCGTCCAATACCACTGCTTGCGGAGATTCATGCTTCAAATCAAATGCCCATCCTATACCATTTCCAGGTTTGTAGTCCCCATACCCTGTGTAATTATACGTTACTGTTTTTACTCTTGTTTATTTTCTTCTGTAAGGTTAAAAGGTGGATTCTGTCTTTTTATTAGATATTCGCTTTAGTGCCTGATTCTTCCAGTGTCTCTTCGTGTGGCAAACACACTTTTCAAATTAGTGCACATATAAACATAAAAAAAATCCAAACTAATGTTACGTCAAAATTTTAAGGAGGTTACCTTGGCTAATTCAAGACACTCGAAACCAGATGATAGATCCAATAACGTTGAACGAATTGGTGATATCATTAAGAACACTGAAGAAAAACTACATGAAGCGGAAATTAGTCTGGAATTTGCAGATCCTATGCAAAGTGAAATGATTAAAGAAAAGAATAAGCGACGTCAAAAGTCAATTGAAGGATTAAAAGAAGAAATGAAAGATGAAATGGCAGCGCGTAAAAAAGGGGAAGTGTAGAGAAGAACACTTAGCTACTAACTTCTCTCATCTTTCTAAAAGTGCCTCCAATAAAAGCAGATGGTTTAGAAGCTCTATAATGGGCCTCTATATTGCCATCTGCTTATTAACATTTAATTGGTAATTAAAGGGAGAGGGCAAAAAATAAAGTTTGACTGTTGAATCATCTTTTTATTTTATTGATATAATAATTATGCAAGGCTATTCTGAAAAGATTATATACTTTAACAGCTTTATGGTAAATATTATAGAAGAAAATCATGCTATCAATCCAAGTGCTCTAAAGGTTTTCCGTTACAAGGGTAATCTAATATTCAGGCTTTGCATAATCACTTTGATATAAAGAATAATTTATAAAAATGCAATGAATTGTTATGTCCAATAATAGGGTATATGTATATCTTGAGTTTAACTTCAAAATTGAATTTTTTGTTAATTTCTCTCTCTTTTTACCATTACCATGCAAATTGATGATATACTATATCACGATAATAGTTTATGGAGGCGGTATTATGTATTACAGTAATGGTAATTATGAGGCTTTTGCACGTCCTAAAAAACCTGTAGGTGTTGATGAGAAATCAGCGTATCTTGTTGGTTCAGGGCTAGCTTCACTGTCAGCCGCATGTTTTTTAATTCGTGATGGTCAAATGAAGGGAGAGAATATTCATATTCTCGAAGAACTAGATATCTCAGGTGGTAGTCTTGATGGTATTTTAAATCCGACAAGAGGCTTTATTATTCGCGGTGGTCGAGAAATGGAAGATCATTTTGAATGCCTATGGGATCTATTCCGTTCCATCCCATCTTTAGAAATAGAAAATGCTTCTGTTTTAGATGAATTTTATTGGTTAAATAAAGAGGATCCTAACTATTCAAAATGTAGATTAATTGAAAATAGGGGCCAAAGACTTGAGGATGATGGGAAGTTTACGCTATCTGATAAAGCATCTGAAGAAATGATTAAATTATTCTTTACGCCTGAAGAGAAATTAGAGGATGTAAAAATTACAGATGTTTTCTCTGAAGAGTTCTTTGAATCGAATTTCTGGCTCTATTGGTCTACGATGTTTGCTTTTGAAAAATGGCATTCTGCAATGGAAATGCGTCGTTATATTATGCGTTTCATTCATCATGTTGGGGGTCTACCTGATTTATCTGCTTTGAAATTTACAAAATATAATCAGTACGAATCTTTAGTACTTCCTATGATTAAATATTTGGAAAGCCATCATGTTGATTTCCAATTTAATACGGTTGTAGAGAATGTTTTAGTTGATAAAGTTGGCGATAAAAAAGTAGCCCATACTTTAGTATTAAAACAAAATGGTGTGAAAAAGAATATTGAGCTAACAGAAAATGAATTAGTATTTGTTACAAATGGTAGTATCACGGAGAGTACAACTTATGGTGACAATAATACGCCAGCTCCTGTAAGTACTGATTTAGGCGGAAGCTGGTCACTTTGGAAAAACATCGCTTCCCAAGATTCTGAATTTGGTCGACCAGAAAAATTCTGCGATAATCTTCCGGAAGAAAGTTGGTTTGTTTCAGCAACACTTACTACATTGGATGATCGAGTTGCTCCGTATATTGAAAAAATCAGTAAAAGAGATCCATATGCTGGTAAGGTAGTGACAGGTGGTATTGTAACGGCTACAGATTCTAACTGGATGCTAAGCTATACATTAAACCGACAACCTCATTTTAAAGATCAACCAAAAGATCAATTAGTAGTTTGGATTTATGGTTTACTATCTAATAAACCAGGTGATTTTATTAAAAAGAGTATCACTGAATGTTCTGGAAGTGAGATAGCGCAAGAATGGCTGTACCATATGGGTGTACCAGTAGATGAAATACCGGATTTAGCACAGAACTCTTGCAATACGATTCCTTGTTACATGCCTTATATAACATCTTACTTTATGCCTAGAGCACTGGGAGATCGCCCTTTAGTTGTTCCTAGTGGATCTGCTAACCTAGCCTTCATTGGGAACTTTAGTGAAACAGAAAGAGACACTGTATTTACAACAGAATATTCAGTAAGAACAGCGATGGAAGCTGTTTATCAATTATTAGATATTGATCGAGGCGTTCCTGAAGTATTTGCATCTACTTTTGACATTCGTACTTTATTATCTTCAACTGCTCGTTTACTGGATGGTAAAAAATTAACAGATGTAGATGCTCCATTTATCTTGAAACAAATAGGTAAATTTGGTATTCATAAAACGAAAGACACAATCATCTATGATTTACTGAAAGAAAGTAAATTGATTTAGAGATATGTACTAAAAAAGCTGATTCATAATTGAATCAGCTTTTTTACATAGTGTTGAAAAACTAAATG
>NZ_DKJS01000039.1:0-21877 GCF_002455205.1 Lysinibacillus sp. UBA6686
TTTAGTTTTTCAACACTATGACTAGTGTTATCACTAGTTTGCTATTTTTGTATAAATGACCACCTATTGCTCACCGAAAGGATAACAGAATTTCTTATTTGAAAGCCTTCATGTATTCTAACTTTCTGCGAGAAAGGAGCACTTTTTTGAGAAGTGTCAAAATAGAGAATGTCTCTAAGCAATTTGGTCAGGTGCATGGTGTAAAAAATTTAAGTCTTGATATTAAAGCTGGGGAATTTTTTACATTTCTTGGTCCGAGTGGCTGTGGTAAAACAACCACGTTGAGAATGATTGCCGGCTTCTACTACCCAACAGCGGGAAAAATTCTATTTGATGATCAGGATGTGACTCGGCTTCAGCCCAATAAACGGAATATCGGTATGGTGTTTCAAAACTATGCTCTATTTCCCCATATGACAGTTGATGAAAATATAGCCTTTGGTTTACAGGTTAGAAAACTTACCAAAAGTGAAATTAAACAAAAGGTCGATCGAATTCGAGGGCTTGTTCATCTAGAACCCTATGGAAACCGAAAAATCAATGAGCTATCAGGCGGGCAACAGCAAAGGGTCGCGTTGGCAAGAGCTCTTGTGATTGAGCCTGATATTTTACTACTTGACGAGCCTTTATCGAATTTAGATGCAAAATTGCGTGAGGAAACTAGAATTGAAATAAAACGAATTCAAAGCGAGCTTGGTGTTACAACTATCTATGTGACGCATGATCAAATGGAAGCCATGGCCATGTCTGATCGCATTATGGTGATGGAAAATGGCTATATCAAGCAGATTGGTACCCCTCAGGAAGTTTATCATCGCCCTTTAAGCTGCTTCGTTGCTAATTTTATCGGTGAAACAAACCTAATCGAAGCAACCATTGATGCTATTGATGACGAGCATATACAAGCAAAAACAGCAAATGGACTTGTTCTCACTGGGCGAAAGCACCAAAGCTCTCTAACTTCATCGCATATGATTGGAGACAAAGTGTTTATCTCTATTCGTCCAGAATCGATTCGTCTTGATAAAGGTGACAATACATTGACTGGTAAAATTTCTTTTGTTGAATTTACTGGAATTAGCGTGAATTATATTGTCGATTTTCATGAATTTTCGTTAAAGGTTATGATTGTTAATTCAAGCGGTTCATTAAAAAAGATTGGTGAGGATATTACGTTAAATATTCCGTACGATGCAATGTATTTTTTAGGGGAATAGGAGGGAATAACATGAACAAAACGCCCATCAACTCTCCTAAAGAAAATATATGGTCACGAATTACGTATTCTAATGGGTTTGTATATATCCTCATTGCGCCATTATTTTTAGTATTGTTTGCCTATGTGGTTTATCCCTTTTATCAAACTTTTTTACAGAGTTTTTCAGGTGATGATCCATTTTTCTCCTATAAAAAATTTTTTGATCTGGCTAGCCCCGCCAATTTAGAAGCATTATGGACTAGTCTATATATTTCAGTCATCAGTGTTATATGCTGTGCAATTGTCGGTGTGACAATGGCATTTTTACTGGAACGTTATGATTTTCCTGGAAGACGGCTGCTATCAATTTTAGTATTAGTACCGATGGCTCTTCCACCGTTAGTAGGTGTGTTGTCCTTTACATTTTTATATGGAGAAAGCGGTATCTTTCCACGCGCCTTCCAGCATTTATTTGGATTGGATCATGTACCCTTTTCGTTAAAGGGAATCTGGGGAGTTATCGTTGTCCATACGTTCACGATGTATACCTATTTCTATCTGACTGCCTCTGCAGCTATAAAGGGACTGGATCCAGCTTTAGAGGAAGCAGCTACGAGCCTTGGCGCTGGACGTATCCGTATATGGACAAAGGTTATATTACCTATGCTGACCCCCTCAATAGTGGCATCTTCATTGTTAGTATTTATGATATCTATGGCATCCTACACGGCACCATTAATGTTCGGTGTAGAGCGTACAATGACAATGCAAATTTATTTATCCCGTACGAATGGCAATTTAGATATGGCAGCGACACAATCAATGATTTTATCCTTTGTGTCTATCTCCTTTTTGTTGCTAATGCGTTGGTATCAAAATCGCCGAAACTATCAAAATCTAAGCAAAGGCGTCAGTATCCATCGATCAGAAGTATCTTCAAAGGGAATGAAAATAGCCGCCTCAGCTGCTTCGTTCATTGGCACCTTAATTTTGATTTTACCCATATTCGTGCTTATATTAATTTCATTTTCCGTGGATGGTGCATGGAAAACGCAAATTCTCCCAACTGAATACACAATGAGTCATTATGTAGCACTGTTTACAGATGAACGCACATGGCGACCCATTTGGAATTCTATACAGATGGGTGTTGTTGCTACGATTGGTAATATAATTTTTGGGGTTGCAGCTGCTTACGCTATGATACGATTAAACTTCAAAGGTAAAACATTACTTGATATACTAATTATGGTACCATGGGCATTACCAGGGACTGTTGTTGCAGTTAACTTAATTGCAGCCTTTAGTACCGAAAACGTCTTTGCTTTTAATCAGGTACTTATTGGGACGTTCTGGATTTTGCCATTAGCTTACTTTATTAGACATTTACCGCTTGTCTTTCGCTCGACATCCGCTTCACTTGTGCAATTAGATCAGTCTATTGAAGAAGCATCACGAGGCCTAGGTGCCACTTGGTGGTATACGTTTAGACGAATCGTAGTACCGCTTACCTTTACTGGAATTCTTGCAGGAACATTATTAGCGCTTGTCCAAAGCATTGGTGAGTTTGTAGCATCCATTCTTATTTACAGTACATCAACTATTCCATTGTCCGTCGCTATATTCCAAAAACTATATTCATTTAAATTTGGAACTGCCTGTGCTTATGGTGTTTTACAAATTTGTTTAATTTTAATTGTACTGATTATTTCTGAGAAGTTATCTAAGGGCAGTGCTGGCTCGGCCATCTAACTGCTCATCTACTAGGAGGCAATGAACATGTTTGAAGATTTCCGCAACAAAACACAGCAAGAAGATGGGATGATTTTCCCTTCTAATATTTATCGCAAAATTGTCTTACAACCGGCCTATGATGAAGCAAAGAAAAACTTTTTATCAATCATGCTACAAATTAATATTGCACACTTGAAAATGCTAGAAGAACAAGGACTCATTAAAAAAGAAGAGGCAAAACAAATTGGTGTCGCACTTAAAAAGCTAGATTTAAACTACTATCGCTTAGAGGATTACAGCCCAAGATATGAGGATTTATTCTTCCGTATCGAAAATAAATTGATAGAATTGGCTGGTGATGTTGCCGGAAATCTTCACATTGGCAGAAGTCGTAATGACATGGGTATTGCCATTTATCGCATGACATTAAGAAAGAAATTATTATTGCTTATGCGTGAATTATTAACATTACGTGATGATTTAATCGCAGCGGCAGAGGAGCATGTTGATACTATTATGATTGGCTATACCCATACTCAACAGGCACAGCCAACAACCTTTGCGCATTATTTGAAGGCTGTTATCGATCAGTTAGAACGGGATTTCGAACGTTTGCAGCATGTCTACAAAACAGTTAACCGCAGCAGTATGGGGGCAGCAGCACTAACAACGACAGGCTTCAAAATTAGTCGAGAGCGTATGCGTGATTTATTGGCATTCGATGAGATTATCGAAAATGCCTGGGATGCGGTCGCAGGTGCAGATTATATTGCTGAGGCAGCAAGCATTGTACAGCTTGCAGCGCTTAATCTTGGTCGTACATCACAGGACTTTTTACTGTGGGCTACGCAGGAATTCAATGCCTTTACACTAGCAAGTCCATATGTACAAATTAGCTCCATCATGCCACAAAAACGTAACCCTGTTTCAATTGAGCATACTCGTTCATTACTCTCAGCGGTTGTTGGGGATGCTAGTACAGTATTACAAATGGTACATAATACACCGTTTGGAGATATCGTAGACACAGAAGATGATATGCAACCCTATTTATGGCGTGCTATTGATCGTTTACTAGGTATTTACAAACTATTTGGTTCACTTGTTGTGACAATGAATGTGAACAAGAAAAAATTAAGAAATCGAGCAGAAAATAGCTTTGCCAACGTAACAGAGCTTGCTGATACCCTGGTACGATCTGAGGGGATATCCTTCCGTCAGTCACATAGTATTGTCAGCAAATGCATAAAAGTACTGCTTGCTCACGGTGAGGAATCTTTAGCAAGCCTTTCATGGGGATTAGCGAATACACAATCTAAGCTAATTACTGGTAAACCGTTAAATATTTCTGAAGAGGATTTTTATAATACTTTAAAGCCAGAAACTTTTGTAGGTGTTCGTACATTGCCTGGTGGCCCAGCACCAGAAACGATGAAGGCATCGCTTGAAAAATCTAAGGTAAAAGCTCAAGATCTTTATGCCTGGATTCATGCAAAGGAGACAAAAATCATTGAGGCAGAAAAACAATTAACTGTATTTTTAGAGGACTGGAATCAATGACGAAATGGCTCCTTATTGTTGACGGTGGTGCTACTAAAACGGCTTGTGCAGTCGTACATGCCGAATCTGGTGAAATTAAATATTCAAATTCCACAAAGGGCTCCAACTATCAAGCCATTGGTACTGAATCAGCTACAGCAGTATTACAATCCTTACTAGCAAATGTATATGATTTTTTACAAAAACAAGAGGATTCAAAAATTGAGGTAGCTACCTTTGCATTGTCTGGGATTGATTCCCCTAAAGATCATGAAATTGTATCAGCTATTGTTCAACAGGCCATCTCCTCTACTTCATTGCAAGTCGATACACTTATTATTGAAAATGATGCACAAGCTACTTTACTAGGGGTCACTGCTGATCAAGCAGGTGCTTTACTTATTGCAGGCACGGGTGCCATTGCGTATGCCTTTGATGGCTCTAAAATTGCACGCGCTGGTGGTTGGGGACATCGCGCAGGGGATGAAGGTAGCGGCTATTGGCTAGGACAAGAAGTAATTCGTGCTATTTTCAAGATGGAGGACGGACGCGGGGAACCAACCATCCTAAAAAATGCAGTCTATCATTATTTACGCATTCAAGATGTTACGGAACTAGCTGCATGGCTGTTCAATCCATCTTATACAAATGCACAGCTCGCAAAAATGGGCGCATTTTTGGCAGATGCAGTAACTAAAAAGGATTCTTGCGCCATTCAAATATCCATGCAAGCTGCCCATGAATTAGTGCTTTTAGCTTGTGCTGTATTGAAAAAAATAGGCTACAATGGTGGCACATTTAACCTTTATTGCAACGGTGGTGCTATTAAGCATAACCCAATTATTTTTAAAACCTTCTCTCAGGAAATGAAATCCATGTATCCACAAATTGAGGTTTCCTTATGCCAACATCAGCCTATTTATTACCTTATAGAACGTACAAAAAGAGCCTATGACAATTTATAATGTCATAGGCCTTTTATATACTTGATTTAGAGCGCCATTTTTTTCAATCCATCTGTTGTAAAATATAAATAGCCGTCTTTTACAAATAGATCCTTCGTATCCTCTCTATTAAGAATCTGTTCCCCACTTCCGTCAGGACGAATTTTTGTTAAATACGCGCCATGCGAATAATTGCTAAAGTAGAGCCAGCCATCTGCATACACGATATATTGTGCTCGAGAGTTTGAAATACGCATTGACTGACCTGTTCTCAAATCAAGCATATATAGTTTATTATCATCAGTAACATCACTATAAAAAATTTGCTGCCCTACCTGAGCCGGAAAGTCTATATTATGAAAATAGTTATATTTAGTACTCGTCGCTTTAGGATAGTCTTCAGCAATCCATGTATGATCTTTTGCCATCGTTCGATCATCCACTAAAAAGTATTGATACCGCACCGCTCCTTTACGATCAGGGACTGGGTCATTCCATGTTGTGTCAAGATGATACCATTGGCCGTCCAGCTTGACTAAATTCCAAGCATGTCCTTCCTGTCCAACATAGCCCACTATATATTTTGTTTCTATACCTAGCTTTTGGAGCATCGAATGTGCTAACAATGCATATCCTTGACAAACCCCCCCATGCTCAGCCAGTACAGTATATGCGCTATGTGGGCTTGAAGAAGTTTGATCGGTATAAGCTGTGTTAGCAACGATAAAGTCATTAACAGCCCTTACCTTCTCTATATCATTTAAAGATTTTTGTTGAATAGAAGCAACTATGTCTTGAATATTTGTTTCCACATATGCTGCTTGATCTGGTGTCATCAAATAGCTTTGTTTACCATAAATTGTGGCTGTTTTTCTACCATATTCAAACCGGATTGAGTGTTTGCTAATATGTCCATATACATAGTCATCTCGTTTTATAGCATTGTCATAGGCTTCTTCCACAATCTGTTCAATTCGTTGTGTACTCCCTTTATATTGAATCTCAAACGTTGGTGAAAAACTACTGTAGTAGGCATACATTGCATCAGCCATTTCCTTTGCATTTGTTACTACTAATTTTGCGTCAGGCTTCGGAGCAGTAGGAGCTGTCACAGCAACCCTTGCTTCTGGTTCCTCTTCTAGAGGTGTGGCTGTTTCAATAGAGGTATTCTCTGACAATTTGGCAGTGACATCTACAATTTTTTCCTTTGTTGAGAGCAGCATTGTTTCAATTTCATCATTATTTGCCCAAGTAATTACTTGTTGGACAACTGCTTTTCCAGTCGTATAAATTGGGTCAATAAATATAACGATTATTACGATAATGGCTAATTTTTTCCACAAAATCCTCACCTCCAACCGTCTTCCTCTTTTTATTATATACAAAAAAGCACAAAGAACTCACTTGAGAGCTCCTTTGTGCTTACATTTTATTTACAGATACTTAATTTTAAGAGGTTCTATTTTTTACGTTTTTTAGAATCCTAGTTTATTTTAAGTTTTTGTTCTTTTTTATTCATATTGTAAACTAAATGATTATCACTAATTCTTAAATCTGAAACGGATTGCTTTACTAGCACTTCCATTTTTAATGTCTTTAGATTTAGTTTCGTTAAGTAACCGCTATTACTGAAGTCACTGAAGTACAAAAAGTCGTCCGCACCAGTAATGTAGAGGGCACGCTTATCAATAATTTTAGTCTTCTTACCACTTGCTAAATCAAGCTTATACAATTTATCATTATCTGCTGTATTGCTAAAGTATAATGTGTTCTTATCTTGATAAGCATAATGAACATTTTGCATATAACTATATGTTGTACTTGTTGCAGCAGGATAATCTGACGTTATCCAAGTATGATCTTTTTTAAGCTGTGCATCTGTTACTAAAAAATAATCGTATGAAGAAACACCTACACGATTTGGTAATGGATCATTCCATGTTGTATCTAAATGATACCATTTGCCATCGACCTTCACTAAATTCCATGCATGGTCCTCATTGCCGTTAACAAAGCCAACAACATATTTCGATTCGATCCCTACTTGCTCCAGCATTTTATAAGCCGTTAGCGTATAACCTTGACAAACAGCCTGCCCTTCCATTAGCAGCGCATATGCACTATGAGGACTAGCCTTTGTCTTTGTACCATACTCACTATTTGATACAATATAATCATTAATGGCCTTTACTTTTTCAAATTCTGTCATAGAAGGCTTAATAATTGTTTTTAATACTTGATCAATCTTTTTTTGTACAGCTACTTCTTGTGTTTGGTTTGTGAAATATTTGACTTTAAACGTCACATTACCAGATGAATCCGCAGATATAGCGGTACTTTCCAAATGACCACTCGCATAGACGGCTTGCTTCTGAGCCTTTTCATAGGCATCCATAAATTTATCTTTAAAATTAGTCATTGGACCACTATATGTAATTTTAATTTCTGGTGTGAAATTATTTAATTGCTTGACGATTTCTGCTGTAAATTGATCCCAAGTCGTTACTTTAGAATTAGCTACTGCATTATAAGCAATCACTGGGGAAGTATTTTCTGGATGAGTATTTGTATTTTGAGCAAGAGCTGCTGTTGGACTTAACATCAATAAAGCTGCTCCACCTATCAGCCATTTTTTCATAACAATCACCTTCCGATTTATGGTAATCTTCTTAATAATTAGCATAACAGAAAAAGTAACTATAAATCTATCGTACAAGTTCACTAACTATGACTTTTAACTAATAAAACCATAAAATTACATAGGTTAAAATCCCTAATTTTTCTAAATTAGCACCGAAATAAACTATATTTTTGCAAAAATAAAAACCCACCTAAATTAGTGAGTTTAGTGGGTATTTTTTCCATGGTTTTAACGACTTTTTACTACTAAATTAACGGCTTCCTGAATAGCTTCATTCATTTTCTCGCCATCCCCTTCAGCATTTTGTACACATTCTAAAAGATTTGTACTTACAATCACCCCTACTGTACGATCTACTGCTGAACGTACTGCAGACAATTGGGTAATGACTGCCTTACAGTCCTTTTCTTCCTCCATCATTTTCAAAATACCACGTAGCTGGCCTTCCATACGTTTAACACGATTTTTTACTTGATCTGAATACTCCATCATCATTGCTCCTTTTTTCCATACTCGCTACGTTCTTGAGTAATTAATGTTATTTATTTATAAACTTATTGATTATTGTCCCTTGGTTTTAAATAATTCATAAGCATTTTAGTAATAATTGTTCCTGCATTGATAATTTCATCATATTGAATAATGGTATTTTTCTTTATACGTAACTGCCCAATCTCCACCTCAAAAATTGGACACTTTCTTTTAAGTGCTGCAACTAGCATATTTGTATCATAATCATAACGTGCTCCCTTTACTCGCAGCAACCATGGAAGTTCTTTTATAGAGATATATCTTAGACCAGTCTGAGTATCCATTAGCTTTTTATGGTAAAGAAGCTCAAAAAACAAGCTTGTTGCACGATTTCCCCAGTAGGACAAAAGGGTACTGTCTGATGAATGAAAATTACGTACTCCTAGCACAATCCCTTCTGAGAATACCTTTGTCATCGTTAATACTAATTTTACATCTTGCACTGTATGTTGATTGTGAGCACCGACAGTTATTACACCTTGAAATTGACTTTTTTGAGACCATATATAAGAAAATGCTGTTTTCAGTGCGCCGCCCTTTCCAATATTTTTATCATGCTCTAACACTCGACAGCAATTAATGCTCTTCAACTCTTCGAAAATATTTGCATATTTATCATCGCTACCATCATTAACAATAATAATTTGTGAAATCGTTGTTGTTAAAAGCTGATGTACATATGTTATTAATGAAGATTGTGGATTAAATGCTGGAATAACGGCTGCAATATTTTTCATTATTTCTATCCTCCGGACGGCATTAAAATGAAACGTTGGCAGATGCACTTTTTAACAATTCTTTTTGAAATTCTCCCTTATATCACATAGTATCATGTAACGATGACAATTCAACTGATGAATCCCATTAAACATATCAATAATATAGATATTTTCCCGATATATGAAAAAAGAGGATGAAAGAGGTGAGGACAATCGTCAGGCAAGAGGAAATCCTACAAGATCAATGTAAGAAAGTAAGAGCGTTATCCTTCCTAAATTTAGCTGAAAATTTACAGGGTGCAAATGCATTCGCTATTTCGAAGCCAGCTCTATCCCTACATAAATCACTTCTCGTACTAGAGGAAATTTTATATGAAATTTATAAGTTAGAAATGCATGTAGAACCTAGGCTAAAAAACATACATTCTTTACTTAATCAACGTGATTTTGTTGCTAAAATACATCCACGCCGTATCTATTTACTAATGAACCTTGTGAATAAAATGGCCTCCAGTCAAAGCAATGAGGTTGTCGAGGCAAAGGCTGCGAAAATTGTTCTTGATTATTTAAGTGATATTGTAGAGTGGTTTCTTAAACGCTACGATCGAAGCTTCAAGGCCAAATTACCAAGTAAAAGCTCTAATTTTGAAGATTTAACATCCATTTTAAATGGCAATATACTACATCAAGAGCATCTGTCAGTAGAGGCCTATAAAAATTCAGCAGACTGGTTCGAGATGACAGCAAAACAGGGCAATCCAAGCGCCCAATATAATTTAGGGGTGCTTTATAATCACGGTCGCGGTGTAAAAAAAGATTATACTCTAGCAAGAAAATGGTATGAGAGGGCTGCGGAGCAAAAAGATGTAAATGCTTTATATAGTTTAGGAGTACTTTATCATTTAGGACAGGGTGTCTCGCAGGATTATGAGAAAGCAGCTCACTACTACAAAGAGGCTGCGAATTTAGGAAATGCTGATGCTCAGTATAATTTAGGCGTACTTTTTAATCAAGGACTAGGTGTACCTGTAGATTTTTTTGAGGCAGCAAAATGGTATATTTCTGCAGCCAATCAAGGCAATACAAGTGCTCAAAATAACCTTGGATTTCTTTATCATAACGGAACAGGTGTAGAGCAAAGCTATGAAGAGGCGATGACCTATTTTGAAATGGCCGCCTTAGCAGGTGATGCAAGTGCCCAGTATAATCTCGGCTACATGTATCTAAAAGGTCGTGGTATCACACAAAAATTTGAAGAAGCTGCTAGATGGTTCCACATGGCAGCACTCCAAGACCATACGAATGCAGAATTTCAATTAGCAATGCTCTATAACACAGGTCAAGGTATTGCTCAGGACCAAGTAGAGGCTATTAAGTGGTTTAAGCTTGCGGCACATAGTGGGCATACAAATGCTCAATATTGTCTCGGTCTGCTGTATCAAAAGGAAAAAGATATAGCTTTAGCTGAAAAATGGTTGCAGCTCGCTGCTAGTCATGGACATATAAGTGCAGGCTTCGAACTTGGGCGTATGTATGTATATCAGCTTGAGCAGTCTGACAAAGCCTTACCTTATTTTAAAAAAGCCGCAGAAAAAGGCTATGCTGATGCCCAGTACGAGCTTGGATTATTATATGTAAATGAAGCTGGTGGCACATTAAATTATAAGGAGGCTGCGAAATGGTGGAGAGCAGCCACAGATCAGTCTCATATTAATGCAGAGTACCAATTGGGACTTTTATATGAACAGGGCATAGGAATTGAACAAAATTTAGAAGAGGCACGGCGCTGTTATCGGCTAGCAGCCATTCAAGGGCATGCAGGTGCTCAATATCAGCTTGGAAATTTATTTGATAAAGGAAAAGGTGTCGAACAGGATTATACAGAGGCTGCGAAATGGATTGAACAGGCTGCAGCACAGGGGCATGCTAAAGCACGATATCAATTAGCTCAAATGCATTGTCATGGACAGGGTGTCCCTAAGGATTTTGTAAAGGCCGCTCAACTTTATCGTCTAGCTGCTAATCAAGGCCATCAAAAGGCCCAATTTCAGCTAGGTATGCTGTATAAAAAAGGGCTGGGTGTTGCTCAAGATTATAATGAGGCAACAAAATGGCTAAAGATGTCTCTCGAAAATATAAAAGAATAGCCACTAAAACGGGGATACCGTGTCACCTGCTAACCTAACTGTGACACGGTATTCGCCTTACATTTTCATTTCTTCTTTTTGTTGAATCATAAATGTTACAACGATAAATAATGCAAAGCTTATTAACAAGGTTGTCCCACCTACAATAAAGAAAATTAATGTAAATGTACTGCTAAAATTGAATGGGTTTAAATTGTAAAACCACATCCCTAACGTTAAGCCAAAAACACCTAAAATAGCTGTCCAGCCATGTATAACTACTAATTTTTGAGATTTCACTTTGAACGCACGGTAAAAAATTCCCCATGCGAACATACTTAACCAGCCTACTAGTAAAACGTGTGCATGTATTGGTCTAAATTGATAACTTCCTGAACCGGACATATGTGAACCCAAATACGTTCCAAACAACGCAAAAATTGCAGCAAGGCGTATTAAACGTAAACTCCATTTTTGTTCCATTCGATGATTCCCCCTAAGCTTTTTCAACTATCAGTAGTTTATTGGGGGAACATGAACTTTACATGAACTCCTTATTACAATTTTGGTAAACGGATAAAAACCTTTGTACCAGAATGAATAACACTTTCCATCTGAACTGAGCCTTCATGTAGCTCTACGATTTGTTTAACAATAGCTAGCCCAAGCCCAGTCCCTTGCTTTGTTCTTGAAGCATCTACTCGATAAAAACGATCAAATACTTGCTGTAATTGATCAGCAGTTATTCCTATACCACTATCCTCGATTAGTACTTCAACATAGGTCAATTGCTCCTGTAAATGAATATGAATTTCTCCGTTCTCGACATTATATTTAATAGCATTGGTCAACAAATTATCCCAAACATTTTGTAGCAGTCCTGCATCGCCGCAATAAATAAGGGGCACAAGCTGATAGGTTAATTGCATATTTGCCTCCTCAAGTTGCCAGCGATACTTGCTAACAGTCTCCCTCAATTGCTCATCTAAACGATAAGGTTCACGCTTTAATAATCTTGTAGATTGATCCAATGAAGTCAGCAAAAGTAACTGCTTCGTTAACGTAGAAAGGCGCTTTGTTTCCAGTTCAATAATCATTGTATATTCCTGCCGCTCCTGTTCTGTTAGCGAAGGATTCTTTAATAAATCTACATAACCTTGAATATTTAGCAATGGTGACTGAAAATCATGTGATACATTACTAATAAACTCCTTACGCATGCGATCATTTTCCTGTAATTTTTCTGTCATGACATTAAAGCTAATTGCCAGTTGTCCAATCTCATCTGCACGGTCAATATTCAATAACGTATCAAATTTTTCATGGGCTAGTTGATGGGTGGCCTCAGTTAACTTCGTGATGGGGCGAATTAATGCTTTAGCAAATAATAGCATGGCTAATAAGCTAAGGATCGTCATTACTAAAATAAGCCCCGCTAGTATCGTATGCACCTCAGAGAATAATAATCGAATATCAGGTCTTAAAAACAATGCATAATGCTTATTTTCAATTGTAAATGGTACACCTATCGTATTAATAAGCTCATTCGCAAAAAAGCCTGTTACAAATGTCTCTTTAGGAAATTCACGCATACCATGATAAATTTCCCCACCTATAACACGATCAACGACCTTAGATGACAGTGATTTATCACGGTATTCACCACCAAAAAATTGCCCTTCATCACCATCTGTAACATAGATTTGGTAGCCAATTCCGCCTAAAGTTGTGAAATATTTATCAAGGTCTTCAGGCTTTGCGGTCTCTATATAGCTCGCAATTTCCCGCGCAATATTCACATTTTTAGCATCATTTTTTTCCTTTACAACTTGATGATAATAAGTATTTGTCGCTAGAAAGCCTATACACAAGCTACCAATCATAACAAGCATCGTTGTGATTACAAATTTACTATATAATGTTTTCATCATGTAATAACCTCAAGCTTATAACCAACACCACGAACTGTTGTAATCTCAACATCTGTTATATAGTGGTGCAATCTCTCTCGAATGCGCTTCATATGCGTATTTAACGTTTGCTCATCACCTTCATAATCATAGCCCCACACTTGTGCCATAATGAAACTACGTGTAAATACCTGATTTGGACGTGAGGCGAGTAAAGCAAGTAGCTCAAATTCCTTTAATGGCAAAACTAATGTATCTTCTCCAATGACAACTTCAAAGCTTCGACGGTCAATGAGTAGCCTACCTACTTGGATAGTAATTTGATTTTTTTTATCTAATCTACGTAATATAGCCGCTACACGAAATAACAATTCCCTTGGTTCAAAAGGCTTCACAACATAGTCATCTGAGCCTGCTAAAAATCCTCGTTCCTTATCTTCAAGCTCTCCCTTTGCAGTTAACAGCAAGACAGGAATATCGTAATCTTGACTCAAGATCTCCGTCAGTGTAAAACCATCCATTCCGGGCATCATCACATCTACAATTGCTAAATCAGGTAAGCTCCCCTTAAGTAATTGTAGTGCCTGCTGTCCATTTTCAGCCTGTAAAACCTGATAGCCCTCTTTTGTAAGATATATATTCACAAGCTGCAAGATGTGCACATCGTCATCCACAACAAGAATTTTCATATAATTTGACCCTCCATTTTTCCTTACGCTCCTTAAAATTTATCATATGTTACTTTTTGGAGACAAAAAAACTCGCCTATTTTTTCAGGTGCATTGCAAAATATTTGCATTACATTCCTGCAATAGCGAGAGGTTTTTAGAGTGCAAAGATACAAATTAACAGCATAATAAGAAGTGGTAATCCAATAACAATATAGCCTCTTGGATTTGCAAGATTCATCGTCCAGCCTATGCCAAAGCGTTTCTCCACAAAAACAGAAGGGTCCTGCTTATTCATATAGATTAGTCCGCCTTTCCAAAAGCGGTCATCATCCAAATCCATTACTTTAGAATCGGAATTTTCCTCAAACTTCACACGCAACTGACGTTTTTTCCATGCATAAGCAAGTAGAGAGCCTAGAATAATTACTAAATAAAAAATAAATAAAGGTAATAGTTTACTGCCTTCAGCTATTGAAGGATAAATATTGCTAAGCTGTAGCACCGTGAATAGAATTGTTAGCGTATAGCTTATTAGCATAATACTCCAACTCATATATTTTCGACTTTTCAGTTGATCCTCCAACGATTCTTCCTTACGATTAACAGCTAATTTAATCGCTGAACGCTTTATAGAATCAACAACTCCCCACATCATACATTGCATCATTAGCATAATCAATGGTAAAGATAAGGCTGTAAAATACGATTTATTTCTCCAAGAATCTGCCTCACCTCTTGGCCCCCAATGAACAGCTATTTTATCTGGTATTTGTTCGTAATGTAGCAAAGTAAAGATGATTAAAAAAATTGTTACCCCTACAGGTGCTACATAAAATGGCCATGGCAGCATTTCATCTCTGCTACGTGCTGTTAAATCAACGGAACGCACTTGCTTAATATGCAAGCCCCATTGCTCTTGCTTTTTAAGTTTTAAAACTTTATGATGGTTCATCCAATATAGTGCCATACTCACCGCAAGCATAGCAAAAAAGCACCCTAGAAGTAAATTCCCTTGTATGAAGGTAGATTGTATAAAAGAAAAGCCTACAATCATAACTATTAAAAACACAATCCCAAATATGCCTACTATTTGCGCATAATGCTTTTTCATATTCCTTAGTGTAGGATGTTTTACATTCTGCTCTGGCACAGTAACACCAAAGATAATTGTTTCTCGTACAATATAGGGAATAAAAACTTGTAAAGCTAAATTTATGATGTAGATTGTGGTAAAAACACCAAGTAACATCTCTCTATACCCCTTCTACGGATATTTGCAAATCAGCGAATACCTTTTTCATCATGTGCTCGATCTGCTCTGCTGTTGCGCCAAGCACCATTCCTTCTGCCACAACAGGCTTTAAATTTTTTTCAATCTGCTGTAATTGTTTAGGTGTTAAGGCTCGCTCTTCAGCTGAACGAATAATAGCTCCTGATTTGGCTCTTATTGTGATAATTCCCTTCTCTTCTAGCTCATGATAGCTTTTATTGACTGTATGCATATTAACACCTAAATCAGCCGCTAAATTACGCACGGATGGCAAGGTGTCACCAGGCTTCATTTCTCCTCTTGCAATCCCTTCAATAATTTGACGTGTTACCTGTTCATAAATAGGAACGTCAGATTGAGGCTCAATTTGAATATACATTTCAATCATCTCCATATTTGTTATACAAATAATATAACAAATATTTGATTATTATGCATAAAGAAAAGCTATAGAGAGCTCTTAATCGTTTCTATAAATTTTTGTACAAGTATACTATGCCTTTCATTCTTTCTCGTACATATAGTAATTTTATGTTTAATATGAATATCCTTTACATAAACTCTTGCCAATTGACCGCTATCCACATACTCGCGAACTGCTAAGGATGAAATAAAATTTGCACCATAACCTGCCATAACGGAACGAATTGTTTCATTGATGCCATTGAATTGAAGAGCTATTTTTGGCGGTTTCACTTGATAGGTTTGACATAAAGAAAAAAGATGCTCCCTCATAGAGCTACCCTCCTCCCGCATTATAAAGGGTTCCTTCATCATATCAGCAAGTGCAATGCTTTGATTTGCATAGCGATGGGCAGGTGAAACAACAAACCATAATTCATCTTCAAAAAGCTCCTCCCATGCTATTTCCTCCGGCCTTTCTGAAATCCCACCACCATAAATGGCAATATCAGCTTTATAGTGAATTAGCTTTTCAAAGGCATCTTTCGTATTAGTTGTTGTAATGACTAAGTTCACATCTTCATGTGCTCCTTTAAAGGTAGCAGCCCACTTTGGAATTAGAAAGTTGGCTGGTAAGTAAGTTGCAACAATATGTATCGTACCAGCTTTTGCAAATAGAAAATCCTCAATAAATGATTCAATGTGCTCTTCAAGTGCAACAAGGTTTCTCGCCTTTTCTGCTAAGGCTTCTCCAAAATCAGTTAATATTACACCTCTTCCTTGCTGTTTGAATAATTGAACACCAATTTCATGCTCAAATTTTTTAATTTGACTTGAGATGGCTGGTTGACTAATACAGAGTAACTCTGCTGCCTTTGTGAAGCTACCAGTTGTAGCAACTTGATAAAATAACTTCAATGCATGAATATTCATGGTATCACCTCATACCCATAATCTAAAGTTATGGATTAATAATAATAATATATTTTTATTATGATTTATTCTAACATACACTTAACTTGCAAGCTTGCAAGAGAAAATGCAGAAATGGAGAAGATTTGATGACCAATTCAACTGTTTGGAATCATGTAGATGAGTATTTTTTGGAAAAGTTAATACCAGTAGATAGAAAACTTGAAGCTGTATTACAGGCAAATAAAGTAGCAGGTATTCCAGAAATCGATGTCTCACCAACTCAAGGCATGTTGTTATATTTATTGGCCAAGATGAAAGGTGCAAAGAATATTTTAGAAATCGGAACTCTTGGTGGATACAGTAGTTTATGGTTAGCACGCTCCCTTCCAAAAGGAGGAAAAATCTACACTCTTGAGATTAATCCAGAGTATGCTTCCCTAGCAAAGCAAAATATTAAAAATGCTGGTTATGAAAATAAAGTGGAAATAATTGTTGGTAATGCATTAGATACATTACCTACCCTGAAAAATGCAGCTCCAGCTTTCGATTTCATTTTTATCGATGCAGACAAGCCTAATAATCCAGACTATTTAAAATGGGCTATACAATTAGCTAACCCAGGAGCTGTAATTATCGCTGATAATGTAGTGCGCAATGGCGAAGTAATAGATGAAAAAAGTGAAGATGAACGGGTACAAGGTGTGCGACAATTTATGGATTTATTAAAAGAAGAAACACAGATTGAATCAACAGCTATACAAACGGTTGGTACTAAGGGGTACGATGGCTTTGTGCTAGCGATCGTTAAATAATAAAAAGAGATGTCTCATAAATTCTGAGACATCTCCCTGAAAGGATTCTTAACTGGTTCTCTAGACTGTTTTTAGTTTACCTTATTACGAAAAAGATGTCCTACAAGCCCCCCATCTAAGCTTGCAAGACATCTTACACCCCATTTAAATCTCTTTACTTTTATAAGTAGACCCCTTTTTATTACAAAAACGCGCTCATTTCGTTTAGGAAAGAACAGGGGAACAGACCCTGCTCATTCAATAGTGGAATTGGGTGGACTGCATTCGAGTTCAGTCCACAAATTATTTTAGGAAAGTTGGATATGTTCGTTTAGTAGATTGCTATTGATTAAGCTAATTTTTCATAACCTGGAAGTGTCAAGAATTCGGCAAATTCATCCTGCTCAATTAAAGATTTAAACAGCTCGGCAGCTTCATCATAGCGACCACTGTTATAGGCTTGTTCCCCAACAGCTTCTTTAATTTTCACAAGCTCTTCTTCCAAGATTTCTAGTACGAATGCCAATGTAATGCCACGACCATCATCTAAAATACCCTTAGGATGTCGAATCCATTGCCATACTTGTGTACGAGAGATTTCCGCAGTTGCAGCATCTTCCATCAAGTTATTAATAGGTGCAGCTCCGTTTCCTCGTAACCATGAGGCAATATATTGAACACCTACACTACAGTTTATACGAAGTCCATCAAGTGTAATTGTACCTTCTGGGACAGCTACTAAATCTTCAGCTATAACATTTACATCCTCACGTTTTTTATGGATTTGGTTCGGCGTTGTCATAATCGCATCAAACTGCTCCATCGCCGTAGCAACCATGCCTGGGTGTGCAACCCAAGTACCGTCATGGCCATCTGTTGCTTCACGACGCTTATCCTCAGCAACCTTTGCAAATGCTACAGCGTTCGCCTCATCATCACCTTTAACTGGAATTTGGGCTGCCATACCACCCATCGCTGGTGCATTACGTTTATGACATGTTTGAATACACAATGATGTATACGCCTTCATAAATGGTACTGTCATTGTTACTTGCCCACGGTCAGGTAAAATGACATCAGGCTGGTTACGTAGACGCTTGATATAGCTGAAAATGTAATCCCAACGACCACAATTTAAGCCAGCTGAATGCTCACGTAGTTCATATAAAATTTCATCCATTTCAAATGCAGCTAAAATGGTTTCAATTAGAACTGTAGCCTTAATTGTACCTTGAGGAATGCCAATATAATCTTGGGCAAACACAAAGACATCATTCCACAGTCGTGCCTCTAAATGGCTTTCAAGCTTTGGTAAATAGAAGTATGGACCCGTACCCTGTGCCAATGCATTTTTAGCATTGTGGAATAAATACAAGCCGAAGTCAAAGAAACTACCTGAAATCGGTTCTCCATCCACGAGGACATGCTTTTCAAGTAAATGAAGACCACGTGGACGAACTAATAACACTGCTGTTTGCTCGTTTAGTTTATACGTCTTTCCATTGGATGCTTGAGTAAATTCAATTGTTTTATTAATAGCATCACGCATATTAATTTGACCGCCGATCATGTTTTCCCATGTCGGGGATGATGCATCCTCAAAGCAAGCCATAAACATTTTTGCACCAGAGTTTAATGCATTGATAACCATTTTACGATCCACCGGTCCTGTAATTTCAACACGGCGATCTTGCAAATCGGCTGGAAGTGGTGCAATTGACCAATCTCCCTCACGAATATGCTTTGTTTCTGGTAAGAAATCAAGCTTCTCACCTGCATCAAGTCGCTTTTGACGTTCTTGACGTGCTGTTAGCAATTCTTTACGTCGAGCATCAAATTTTTCGTGCAGGGCAAGAACAAACTCAAGGGCTTCTGGTGTTAAGATTTCTTTTGTTTGCTCATTTTGTTCCCCAACAATTTTAAGCTTACCAGTTGTTGCTTGTTCCATTAGTAGTTTCCCCCACCTTTGTGAATTTAGTTGAGTCGTCCCCCGCCTTAGGAGGAGCGGAGGAGACTATCTATGATTATGAATTTAGGATATACGCGTAATTAATTTAGAATTAAACAAATTGTTCTGTTTCTGTAGAGCCAGCCATTGCTGTTGTTGAAGAAGTACCACCAGAAATAACTTGAGAAACTTCATCAAAGTAACCAGTACCAACCTCGCGTTGATGGCGTGTAGCTGTGTAACCTTTTGATTCAGAAGCGAATTCAGCTTGTTGTAACTTAGAGTAAGCAGCCATACCATTGTCTTTATAATCATGTGCAAGCTCAAACATAGAGTGGTTTAATGCATGGAAACCTGCTAATGTAACAAATTGGAATTTATAACCCAATTTACCAAGTTCGCGTTGATACTCAGCGATTTCTTCTTCTGAAAGGTTAGCCTTCCAGTTGAATGAAGGTGAGCAGTTATACGCAAGCATTTTACCTGGGAATTCAGCATGAATAGCTGCTGCAAATTCACGAGCTTCGTCAAGAGACGGCTTAGATGTTTCACACCAAATTAAATCTGCATATGGTGCATAAGCCAATCCACGTGCAATTGCTTGTTTAATACCTGGTTTTGTACGGAAGAAGCCTTCTGGTGTACGTTCACCCGTAATAAATTCAGCATCGCGTGGATCAATATCAGATGTTACCATATCTGCTGCATCTGCATCCGTACGTGCGATTAAAATTGTATCTACACCCATTACATCTGTTGCAAGACGAGCAGCAACTAAGTTACGAACAGCATTTTGTGTTGGAAGTAAAACTTTACCACCTAAGTGACCACATTTTTTCTCAGAAGCTAATTGATCCTCTAAGTGAACACCAGCAGCTCCTGCCTCAATCATTCCTTTTACAAGTTCAAATACATTTAGAGGACCACCAAAGCCAGCCTCAGCATCAGCTACGATTGGAGCAAACCAATCAAATTGATCTACACGTCCTTCAGCATGATCGATTTGATCAGCTCGTTGTAAAGCTTGGTTAATACGCTTTACTACTGCTGGTACAGAGTTCGCTGGATATAAAGATTGGTCAGGGTACATTTGACCAGAAAGGTTTGCATCAGCTGCTACTTGCCAGCCTGATAAGTAAATTGCTTGTAATCCTGCCTTTACTTGTTGTACAGCTTGATTACCAGTTAATGCACCTAATGCATTAATAAATGGTTCCTGATGTAGAGACTTCCAAAGTCGTGCAGCACCTTTAGTTGCTAAAGTTTGTTCAAGCACAACAGACCCCTGTAACTTTACAACCTCTTCAGCTGAATAAGAGCGCTCAATGCCTGCCCAACGTGGGTTCTCCGCCCATTCTTTTTCTAGTGCTTGAATTTTTTCTTGACGTGTTGACATATTGAAATTCCACCTTCCCCTTTGTATACAATTCACTCTGTTAAAAAACTTTTTAATTAACTGTTCCATAACAGGCTTATTTGTTGTAAATTAATATATAACAGAACATCTGAATTTTCATTATTTTTAGATAAAAGGCCAAATTTTAATGATAAAACCAGTTTTTTTAGCGACGAAATTTGGTAAT
The DNA here is from genome assembly GCF_002455205.1 of Lysinibacillus sp. UBA6686. Lineage (NCBI taxonomy): Bacteria > Bacillati > Bacillota > Bacilli > Caryophanales > Bacillaceae > Lysinibacillus > Lysinibacillus sp. UBA6686. The sequence goes on from NZ_DKJS01000039.1 coordinate 20,923, forward strand.
CTGTTTACAAACAAGGGGGATATTCACAATGAATAATGAGTTTTTTTCTTCACCAAAAGATATTTCACAACAGTTTATTTCAATACTAAAGGACTGGATTCCAGCCTACTCTTCCATTGCAATTGCTGTCGAAAACTCCTATATCTATTTTCATTCTGGACATCAAAACATCAACTTGGAAGTGGGTCAACAAGTACAACCTGGAAGCATTGCAGAGCAGGTGATACGTACAAGAAAACGGACAGATGCAATATTAGATAATTCCCTATTTGAAACACCCTATTATGGTATAGGCTATCCAATACACATTTTAGATGCACCCGCAGCACTTGTTGTAGTATTGCCTTCAGCCTTTATAGAAAAGAAATTAGAGCCATTTCAATTCTTAACGGGCAAGCATGAGGAAGAATGGAATCCTGTAGCTATTGATAAGATATCTCATATTGAAAGTCTACAGAAGAAAACGTGGTTTTATGTGGACGGAGATCAATTCAAAACTAGTATCACGCTAAAGGAGCTACAGATGCGTCTACCCTCATTCTTTATTCGCATTCATAGATCCTATATTGTGAATATTCATTTCATAAAAAAAATGGCGCGTGATCTTACTTCCAATTTTATAATTACCCTAAAGGATGGAAGCGAACTGCCCGTTAGTCAATCTTATTTAAATAATCTTCGAGACGCTCTAGAGTTCTAATTCGAGCACATGTATCTACTTTTTTTGAAAGTTTGTTTGTATTGAAAAAAACTCTCTATTAGGTAGACAGATTTTATTTGTTATCTGCTTATCTAATAGAGAGTATATCAATTGAATAATTCAAAATTTATGTTTTTGTTTAAACTTTGTTGGAATTACACAATTTTATAAATTTTAATTATCCATATTTAATAAAAAAGAAAAAACCAGAGAAATAAACTCTGGTTTTACTATTGCCTAGCGACGTCCTACTCT
>NZ_DKJS01000040.1:0-48092 GCF_002455205.1 Lysinibacillus sp. UBA6686
GCTATTTATGTCCCAGCCTCTTAACTTATTTACGACAATCTAGCAATAATGCCTTCCTCATCATCTAATACAAGCTCGATACCAGTTGAAAATGGATCACCATGTAGGACATCTTTAATCCAAACGCGTAATGCACCAATCATCGCTGCTGTATTGAATAACTCTATCTGTCCATTCACTTCAACTTCAGCACCAAAGCCTGAATCATCATCGTAGGTTAGCTCTACAAGCACTTCTTCTGGGCGAATATTTTTATAATATGCCTGTGATAAGCAAATAGCATTAATAATATCCTGTTCATTAATTATTTGTGCCATTGCGCTTCCTCTTTACGCTTCTTATCTTTAAACATATTGATAATTTTTACAACAAGCATAACGATGACTGCAATTGCTGCTACGTTAATTAATAAACCTAAAATATTACCTAACAAACCCATACCACTAAAGAGGCTACCAAATAATAAGCCGGCTAAACCACCCAGCATTAGTCCTTTCATTAGACCACCAGAAAGGAAGCCGCCTTTTTTTGAAGTTGTATCTGTTTTATTTGTATTATTTTTATTCGTTGTTGCATTATTTTGATCTTTAGATTTATCCTGAGATTTTTGGATATTAGAGCTATTGTTATTGTTTTTAAAGCCTTTTTTCCCCGATTTATAGGATTTAGCTTCTGCAGTTGGTGTATCAGAAACAAACAATGTTGCCCCAACAGTCGCAAACATCAGTGTCGCTACAAAAATAGCGGCAAGAATTTTTTTCATTACTTACATTCCTCCAATTTATCATTTTGTCATAAACTAGTTCTTGCAACTAATTTTACATGAACGTTTTCAAAAAATAAAATAATAGCCGTCATTAATTTAGAAATAACGACAAATTTGAACAAGCAGTGTCAGCAAAAAGGGTATAAAGACAATAGGAAGGAGTGAGACGATTATACAAATATTGTTGCTATTAACGGCAATTTTCCTCCTATTAAATACGACAGAAAAAAGACGTTTTTTTCAATGTAGTAGTTCTAGGGCTATTAGGTTTATATATTTTAAGGGCAATCATTATTCAGTACCCACTATTGCTGCCAGATAATCAGGGTGTTGTCACGGAGATGGGAATCATCATTATACTTGGGGAGTTTTCCGAGCATAATGTTTATTTTATCGATTGTTCAAGATGATTTGGTATGTATTTGTGATATTTATGATTATATGAAATTTGGCATATACTTTTTTCTATGCGTTTTTAATTTTTGGTTATACAATGTTTGTATACACAAGGCTATGAGCCAAATTATATTATTGTTCTGGGATCAGATGAAAAAGTATCGGACGCCTATGCCATGAAAAATTATATGGTGGTGGAAATACATCAAATACCTGCTCAATAGATAATAATGGAAGATCAATTAATAAATACTGAAAAAATATGGCATTTTCAATGGCGATTCATGTGAAAGGAATAGACTGCTTTTTATTATGTTCCAAATGCCTTTACTCGTTTTTTAAACAGTATAAATGGGCTCATATATATGTTTTTTAGTTATCCCATTATTCATTGGGTGAATACTAAGTGTGTATGTGTAATCAATTTTAAACTGTCTTCCATATAATATTGGCAAGACGGTTTTTTTATAATGCAAGGGGGGAAACGAATGTATGGACAATTTTTAGCTGAACGAAATAAAAAGCGAATTGAATCCTTACTAATGCTCACGCAGACTCAAGGTACATGGTTTGCACAAAACATCAAATTGCTAACATTTGAAGAAGTGTCATTAACAGCCTTGCATAAAATGCTGTATCAAGTTGTGCTTGGACTTTTAAAAAAAAATCAACAACGCCATTTACAAATTGTTCATCCAGAGCAGACACAATCAGTACAGGAAAATGTCTTAACGCTTTTAGCTGAGTATGATGATTTACTGCGTGAAGCAATTCCACTCCCTATTTATATTTTAATTTGGCAAATTTCTTCACTTGAGAAGTTAGCCTATTGTAACGAGGTTGCTGACGATGTAATTGATGTATTGGAATGGTATTTTAACAATCAAGATAAGCAGCTTGAAGCATTTGATGAAGAAGATTTAGATCATGAGTTCATTATTGATTTATATAAAGAGGCAATAGAAGAACAAGATGCAGAGGCACAGTTTCAGCTTGGAGAATACTATAGTGCAAGTGAAAGCTTCTGTTTTCAGCCTGAAAAATCTTTAAAATGGTTAGAATTAGCAGCATCGCAGGGGCATGCCGATGCACAATATGAACTTGGGAATTTTTATTTCGAAGGTATAGGTGTACAGGAAAATTATCGCAGAGCTTTTTCATTGTATGAGGCGGCGGCAAAGCAAGGGCATCCAGATGCGGCGAATAACTTGGCAGATATGTATTTTAACGGTGAAGGAGTATCAGAAAACATGCTTCTAGCGAAGAAATGGTTTGACTTTGCTGCCAAGCAGGGTGTTGCTGAAGCAATGTTTACTCTTGGAATTATTTACGAGCAAGGGTTAGACGTTGACATTGACGAGGAGCACGCATACTTCTATTATAAAAAATCTGCCGAAGCTGGCTATGTTGAAGCACAATATAGGCTTGGCGGAATCTGTTTTGAGGGGCGATTAGGTCAGCACCGAGATGTGAATCGAGGTTTATATTGGTATGAAAGAGCTGCAGAGCAATACCATGTGGATGCATTTTATGATTTGGGATTTATTTGGAGTCAGGGTTTAACGGGTATACGTAATATTGAAAAAGGAATTCATTGGTTTAAACAGGCTGCTCTTCAAGGAGACTCAGAGGCAAAATTACAGCTTGGGCATCTTTATAATAATGGAGAGGGCATAACCAGAAATGTAAAAGAAGCTATTAAATGGTATGGACTGGCTGCAGAGTCAGGAATAGAAGAGGCAGCCATTTTGCTGAATGAATTAAAAGGAATGTAAATTTTTCGTAAAAAAATTATAGTTATTTAGTTTCTATTATCGTTCCTGGTTTTATAGGTATAAAAGATTGTTTTTGTTGTTTATTTTAGGTATATAATAGTGCATAGAACTAACGGTAAAAATATTAATATAGTGAAGGGATAATAAAGACAAAGGAAAAATAAACAAAAAATAAGCAAAAGAAATATTAGATGATACAAATTAGCTACCAAAAGATATAGTGGTAGCTTTTTTACTGCTTTAAGCCAATAGATTGGCTACAGGGACTTTTTATACAATTAATGGTAAAAAATGTATAACAGGAAATTGACAGCTATTTATAAAATGGATAAGGTATATGAGTGATTTTGAAAAGAGTAGTTCATCTATGGCTAAATGATGATTGGGATTTTGTTCAACTAGAACTTGAGCAGAAATTAACCTAAACCTATTTTCTTACATTTTGAAATATATATTTTTGTAAACGGAATTGGATTTTCTCAGCTTTGCAAAAGTACACGTGAAAGAGGGAAAATGTGTGATTTTTCAAAAACAGAGAAAGACAGCAGCGATAGACCTTCAGCAATATATTGTAAAAATGGATGTTTCTAATTGCAAGTCAATGGTCAAGCAAATAGAAATGCTAAATTTAACAAAGCAGGATTTACAGTATTTAAAAGCCTTTCAGCCATTTGTTATAGAAAATATTAATGATATTGTTGATAGATTTTATAGAATGATAGGAACTGAGCGTAGTTTAGTAAGTATAATTAATAGTCACAGTTCTGTAGAAAAATTAAAAGTAACGCTTTGCCGCCATATTATAGAAATGTTTAACGGCACAATTGATGATGAATTTTATCAAAGACGTACTAAAATAGCCAAAGTACATGTTCATATTGGTTTAAGAACACAATGGTATATGTGTGCCTTCCAAAATTTATCTATATCATTTATTAACTTAGTGGAGGAGTATATACATCATCCCAAAGATCAGTTGAATACAATACGAGCTATTTCTAAAATTTCAAATTTTGAGCAGCAATTAGTACTAGAGGCTTTTGAAAATACTGTTGAGCAGCACAAGGAGAATATGGAACGGAAAAAGGAAATAGTGGAGAAGGAGATCGTCGCGTCTACAGAAAGTCTTGCTACAATATCTCATGAAACAAATAACTCATTTCATCGAATAAGCAAGCAATCAGATGAAATTAAACAGTTTGCAAAAAACTCACTTTTGGTGTCGGCGATGGCTGAGAAGCAGGCATTAGAGGGGCGAGAACGAATAAAGAGCCAATCACAAAACATGTGTAATATTATTCACTTGCTGAAGGATATAACAGAAAATATTGAACAGTTGACTGGTATGTCCAAAGAAATGGAATCAATTATGAGTGTGGTTACTACTATTGCCAACCAGACTAATTTGTTAGCTTTAAACGCAGCTATTGAAGCAGCCCGTGCTGGAGAGGCGGGTAAAGGCTTTAATATTGTTGCAGATGAGGTTCGAAAACTATCGATTCAAACAAAAGATTCTGTGACCTCAGTAGCCATGTTGTTACATAAAACAAATGAACGGACAAATAAGCTAACACATTCTCTTAATAATATTCAAGAAGAGGTCATATCTGGCAAGGAAAATATGGTTCAAACAGAAGGGCAATTTACGAAAATATTAGAATCGATGACAGAAGCAAAAGAGCAAAATGATAGTATGGAAAAAGAAGTATTAGCGATAGCGGAGGTTCTTAATGAGCTAGGGATTGCCTTTGAAGAAGTAACGAATTCAGCTGAGAAATTAGCAAATGTTGCCCAACACTTAAATTAATTCATGGTAAGGATAATTTTTATTGTGGCAACTGAAATCTACAGCCTATAAACACTATAACAACCATTAATACATGGTGTTAAATGGTTCTTTAGTAAATATTAGCTAGTGAATTGCCGAGATTTTAAGTTCAATGGTATTTTTTGTTTCATCATGAAAAGATACATATTTAGTCATAGTAATGGAGCTATCCTCGCACTGGATAGCTCCATTTTTGCTAAATTTGTAAAGGGTTTAGCGTAATTTTCAATAAAAAGGGTTTATACTAAAGGAAGACAACAAAAATTAGGGGCGGTTAATATGGAAACAGTGGTTGTATTAGGTGGAGGAATTACGGGTTTATGTACGATGCATTATTTACAGCGTCAAGTGAAGGAAAAAAAAATAGATGTAAGGCTGGTGCTTGTTGAAAAAAATACATATCTAGGTGGTAAGTTGTACTCTGAATACGAACAGGGATTCATTATGGAGACAGGGGCAGATTCAATTGTAGCTCGTCATAAAGGTGTTATGGAGCTGGTTGAAGAGCTTAATTTTAAGCAAGATTTGGTATACAACGAAACGGGGATTTCTTATATATACACAAATAATGAGCTCCATGCCATTCCGGCAGATTCAACGTTCGGTATTCCGATGAGCCTTCACTCCCTAGAAGAAAGCACACTTGTATCCGAAGAAGGTAAAAAAGAAGCGTTAAAGGATTTGACAATGCCAAATGTAGGCTTTACAAAAGACAGCTCAATTGGAGAATTTTTAACGTACTATTTAGGGGAGGAGCTTGTTCAAAATCAAATAGCGCCAGTATTAGCAGGTGTGTATTCAGGAGATTTACATCAACTATCGATTGCCTCAACATTACCTTATTTAATTGATTATAAAAATGAGTACGGTAGTATTATTAAAGGTTTTGACGCAAATCGAGAACAATTTGTAAAAGCTGCTAATAAAAAATTTATTTCATTTAAAAATGGTTTATCGTCTTTAATTGATCGTCTTGAAGAAACGTTAACTGATGTAGAAATTTTAAAGGGAATTAGCACTACAAGTGTCAACAAGCAGGAAGATCACTACCAAGTTACTTTAGCAAATGATACGATCATTGAAGCAGATCATGTAGTTTTAGCATTACCTAATGAAACTGTACAGCACTTATTACAGGATGCAACATTGAACCGTTATTTTGACCAATTCAATACTGCCTCCGCTATTACAATTTATTTAGGATTCGATGTACCCGATAGTAGATTACCAGCTGATGGAACAGGCTTTATTGTGTCTCATAATTCAAATGTAATCTGTAATGCATCGACATGGACAAGCCGTAAGTGGAAGCATACTTCAGCAAATGAGCAATTACTTGTTCGACTCTTCTATAAAAGCATTAACCCTGCGTATGAGAAGTTACGTAGGATGACAGATGAAGAATTAGCAGTTGTTGCCTTAGAGGATGTAAGAAAAAGCTTGGGGATTAAAGAAAAACCAAGTGTCGTGAATGTAAGTAGATGGATTGATCAAATGCCGAAATATGATTTAGCACATCGTGAGGCATTACAGGGCTTATTACGAGAGCTCGAAACAAATTATCCAAATTTATCCATTGCAGGCTGCTCTTATTTTGGTGTAGGTATAGGAGCTTGTATTCAAAACGGTAAAAAAATAGGGGATAATATTGCTGGAAAATTATCTTAATTGCAGAATATAAGACAAAAAATTATATTTTTCGTTTGAAATATCCTTTGTTACGTGAAATAGTCTTGACTCAAACGTTTGTTAACGTTATGATTCTTTTAATTATTTAAAAAATTCATACTAAATTCTTATCAAGAGAAGCTGAGGGACTGGCCCAATGACGCTTCAGCAACCAACTTTTTGTCAGGTGCTAAATCCAGAAGACCCTATGGTCGAAGATGAGAAGGAACAAAATTACGAAACGTAAAAGCCTTCTTTGTGTTAAAGAAGGCTTTTTTATTATAGAAAAATAGGAAGAGGGGCTAGTTTTATGGGATTGCTTGAAAAGTTAAAAACGCATGTTCTGACAGCAGATGGTGCAATTGGTACGGTATTATACGGCTATGGCTTGGAATACTGTCATGAGGAAATGAATGTTCAAAGACCAGAATTAATTGAAAAGATTCATAGAGAGTATATCGCAGCTGGAGCCGACATTATTCAAACAAATACTTATGGAGCGAATGCCATAAAATTAGCACGTTACGGATTAGAATCGCGTGTTCAGCAGTTTAATGAAGCAGCTATGACGATTGCCAAGCGAGCAGCTGCAGATGGAGGTCAATTTGTTTTAGGGACTATTGGGGGGATTCGAGGCATTCGAAAAAGCGATGCAACGTTAGAAGAAATTTTAGCGACTGTTGAAGAGCAAGCAACAGTGTTACTGGCTGGGAATCCAGACGGCCTTTTACTTGAAACCTATTATGATTTTGAAGAATTAACGGCGACATTAAAAATGCTTCGAACAAAAACCAAGTTGCCAATCATTGCGCAAGTTTCAATGCATGAACCGGGAGTATTGCAAAATGGTAAGAGTTTAAATAACGCTCTACATGAACTTGAAGCGCTTGGAGCTGATATTGTAGGTGTTAACTGTCGTTTAGGTCCATTCCATACGATTCAAGCATTTGAAGGTGTAGAGCTTCCTGAGAAGGCATTTATGTCAGCATATCCAAATGCATCTCTTCTAGATTTAGAAGACGGGCGTGTTGTTTATGAGTCAGAGACAGACTATTTTGGTCGAGCAGCTGTAGCACTTCGAGATCAAGGCGTCCGTTTAATAGGTGGATGCTGTGGTACAACACCAAAGCATATTGCTGCAGCGAAAAAATACTTAGAGGAATTATCTCCAGTAGAAGAAAAATTAGCGAAGCCTGAGAAAGTAGAGATTGTACGTGAGGCAGAACCTTCAAGATTCGAGCCACTGCATATAAAAGTAAAACGTCAACGTTCGGTTATAGTAGAGTTAGATACACCAAGACATTTAGAAATCGATGGCTTTATTAAAGGTGCTAAAAAATTATATGAGGCAGGCGCAGATGTGGTGATGATGGCGGATAATTCCCTAGCATCGCCAAGAATAAGTAATGTGGCAATGGGCGCTTTATTGAAAGAAACACATGGGGTACGCCCGTTAACACATATTACATGCCGAGATCGTAATTTAATTGGGCTTCAATCCCATTTAATGGGTTTAAATGCACTAGGCATTCATGATATTTTAGCGGTTACTGGAGATCCAACAAAGGTTGGGGATTTCCCAGGGGCAACGAGTGTTTATGACGTATCATCAATGGAGCTTATCCAATTAATCAAACAGTTAAATGAAGGTGTATCTTTTTCAGGGAAGCCGCTACGTCAAAAGGCAAATTTCTCTGTAGCCGCAGCGTTTAATCCGAATGTCCGTGTATTAGACCGAGCTGTATCTCGATTAGAAAAGAAAATTGAACATGGGGCAGATTATTTTATTTCACAGCCTGTCTATACAAAGGAAAAAATTGTAGAAATTTATGAGGCGACAAAGCATTTAGAAGCACCAATTTATATAGGAATTATGCCAGTTACGAGCTATAAAAGTGCAGAGTTCTTACATCATGAAGTTCCCGGCATTAAATTATCTGAAGACGCATTAGCACGGATGAAGGCTTGTGGTGAGGATAAGGAGCACGCGACACTAGAAGGAATTGCAATCGCTAAGGAATTAGTAGAGGTAGCCGCAGAATATTTCAATGGTATTTACCTCATTACACCATTCCTACGCTATGATATGACACTAGAACTAATGGAATTTATAGAGCAATTGGATGAACAGAAAAAAGGGGTAAGTATAAATGGCTAAGCATTTGATTGAAGAGCAACTTGAGAAACGAATTTTAATTCTTGATGGCGCAATGGGAACAATGCTACAAAACGAAAACTTATCAGCTGAAGATTTCGGTGGCGAGGAATATGATGGCTGTAATGAAAATCTTGTACTAACTAGACCTGATGTGCTTGAAAAGGTTCATAGAAAATATTTGGAAGCAGGGGCAGATATTATTTGCACAAATACATTTGGAGGTACTCCTCTTGTATTAAATGAATATAATCTGGGAGCAAAAGCAGAGGAAATCAATAAACGTGCTGTAGAAATAGCACGTAAGGCAGTGGATGATTTTTCTACCTCTGATTGGCCACGTTTTGTAGCAGGAGCGATGGGACCTACTACAAAGACCTTATCAGTGACAGGTGGGATTACCTTTGATGAGCTAGAAGAAAACTTTTATGTACAGGCAAAGGCATTGATTGAAGCTGGAGCGGATGTATTGTTGCTTGAAACCAGCCAGGATATGCTCAATGTGAAGGCGGGTACTTTAGGAGTATCTCGCGCATTTGAAGTGACTGGCAAAGTGCTTCCTGTGATGATATCGGGAACAATTGAACCGATGGGAACGACACTTGCAGGACAATCCATAGATGCATTCTACATTTCTATCGAGCATATTAAACCACTATCTGTAGGTTTGAACTGTGCGACAGGTCCAGAATTCATGACAGACCATATTCGTTCATTAGCAGAGCTTTCTACGGGATATATAAGCTGTTACCCGAATGCAGGCTTACCTGACGAGGAAGGCTGCTACCATGAATCACCAGAGTCACTGTCACAAAAGCTAAAAGGCTTTGCAGAAAAGGGCTGGCTGAATATAGTGGGAGGCTGCTGTGGAACAACACCAGCTCATATCGCTGCTATTCGTGAGGTACTAAGAGACGAAAAGCCACGCCAATTACCTGAGAAAACTCATGGTCATGTAGTTTCGGGTATCGAGTCATTAGTGTATGACGATTCTATGCGTCCATTATTTATTGGAGAACGTACAAATGTAATTGGCTCTCGTAAGTTTAAAAACCTAATTATTGATGGGAAATTTGAGGAAGCAGCAGAAATTGCTCGTGCACAAGTAAAGAATGGTGCTCATGTTATTGATATTTGTTTAGCAAATCCTGATCGCGATGAACTAGCCGATATGCGCGGCTTTATGCAGGAAGTTGTGAAAAAAGTAAAGGTACCTCTTGTGATAGACTCAACGGATGAAAAAGTTATCGAAGAAGCACTTAAATTTTCGCAAGGGAAAGCTATAATCAACTCTATTAATTTAGAGGATGGGGAAGAGCGTTTTGATGCTGTGATGCCGCTTGTGAAAAAATATGGTGCCTCCTTGGTTGTAGGAACGATAGATGAGCAAGGCATGGCGGTTGATCGACATCGTAAACTAGAGATTGCTGAACGTTCCTATCACTTGTTAACTGAAAAATGGGGACTTGCACCAGAAGATATCATCTTTGATCCATTAATGTTTCCAGTAGGTACAGGAGATGAGCAATATATTGGTTCGGCTCTAGAAACAATCGAAGGAATTCGACTCATCAAAGAAAAAATGCCAAATACATTAACGGTGCTTGGTGTCAGCAATATCTCATTTGGTTTACCGCCTGTTGGCCGTGAGGTGTTAAATGCAGTTTATTTATATCATTGTACACAGGCAGGCTTAGACTATGCCATTGTGAATACTGAAAAGCTAGAGCGCTACGCTTCCATTCCAGAAGAGGAAATTAAGCTTGCAAATGATTTATTATTTAATACAAATGATGAGACATTAGCCGTGTTCACAGATTTTTATCGCGATAAAAAGAAAGAAAAAACGGAGGCTGACATCCCTAAAACAGTAGAAGGTCGTTTAGCTTACTATATTTTAGAGGGGACAAAAGAAGGTCTTATTGAGGATCTGGAGGCTGCTCGTGAAATATTTGAAGCACCTCTTGATATTATTAACGGACCATTGATGGAAGGAATGGCTGAGGTCGGTCGATTATTTAATAATAATCAGCTTATCGTCGCGGAAGTATTACAATCAGCTGGGGTTATGAAGGCTGCTGTTGCTCACTTGGAGCAATTTATGGAGAAAAATGAAGAGAGTGCTGGTAAAGGAAAGATGGTGCTCGCAACAGTCAAAGGCGATGTACATGATATTGGGAAAAACCTAGTTGATATTATTTTAAGCAATAACGGCTATAAGGTGGTTGATCTTGGCATCAAAGTAACACCTGCTCAATTAATTGAAGCGGTTCGAAAAGAAAAACCTGACTTTATCGGGCTTTCAGGCTTACTTGTAAAATCAGCACAGCAAATGGTCATTACGGCTCAGGATTTCAAAGAAGCGGGGATTGACGTTCCAATTTTAGTGGGCGGTGCAGCATTATCTCGACGTTTTACAGAAACTAAGATTGCGGATGAGTATGATGGACCAGTCATCTATTCGAAGGACGCGATGCAAGGATTAGAGCAGGCAAATCTTTTAATGGGTTCAGAAACACGTGCAGATTTCCTAGCCGAAATTGTGGAATCCCGTAAAAAACGTTTAGAAGCAGATGAGAAACGAGCGGCCCGCCCTGCAAAAGAAACAGCTATAAAACCTGCTCGTACAGTAAAGGAAGCACCTGTATTTTTACCAGCCGATGTAAGGCGACATGTGAAAAAGGAGTATTCTGTATCTCATTTGTATCCTTATGTAAACATGCGTACTTTACTTGGTCACCACTTGGGTTTGAAGGGGCAAGTACAACAATTACTTGATGTGGGAGATGCAAGAGCAATAGAATTAAAGGACTTAGTGGACGATTATTTAAAAAGTGACTTGTTGAAACCGTCTGGAATGTATCAGTTTTTCCCTGCACAGGCAGATGGAGATGATGTTATCGTCTATGATCCAGCAGATAATAAAACAGAAATTGAGCGTTTTACCTTCCCACGTCAGCAAGTGGAACCATTTTTATGCCTTGCAGATTTCTTAAAAACGGTTGAGAGTGGAGAAATGGATTATATTGCCCTAATGGTTGTTACAGCAGGACAGGGGGTCATGGCCAAGGCGCGTGAATTAAAGGAGGATGGGAAATTCCTTGAAAGCCATGCATTACAATCTACAGCATTAGAATTAGCAGAGGGCTTTGCAGAAAGAATGCATCAGGAAATTCGTGATCAATGGGGCTTCCCGGATGCCACAGACTTTACAATGCGTGATCGTTTTGCAGCCAAATATCAAGGACAGCGCTTCTCATTCGGCTATCCTGCGTGTCCAAATTTAGAGGATCAGGAGAAGTTGTTTGGCTTATTAAAACCGGAGGATATTGGTGTTCATTTAACTGAAGGCTTTATGATGGAACCAGAGGCTTCTGTTTCTGCAATTGTCTTTGCACATCCAGATGCTCGCTATTTTAATGTGTAAGGTTAAAAAAGAAATTTATATAGAAGTACAGATTGGCAAACTGTCATAATTGGTTGAAGGATGTGAACGGGATGATACGCTTCATGGAGGAAAAAGATATACCTGAGGTTTTAGACATCTACAACAATATTATTTTAACGAGTAAGGCTGTTTATCGTTACGAAACGCAATCGTTAGAGGAGAAATTGCAATGGTTTAAGGACCAACAGGCTTCTCATAATCCTCTCCTTGTCTTTGACGAGAATGGTGTAGTAGCAGGCTTTGCTACCTATAGTCAGTTCCGTCCCTATCCTGGTTATAAGCATACGATGGAGCATTCTGTGTATGTGCATAAGGATCATTATCAAAAGGGAATTGCTACTAAGCTAATGCATAAGCTTATTCGAATTGCAGAGGAGCAGGGTGTGAAAACACTTGTAGCAGGCATTGATGGTGAAAATATTGGTAGTATTAAAGCACATGAAAAATTAGGCTTTGAATATGCAGGTACAATAAAGAATGCAGGCTATAAATTTGAACAATGGCTGGACCTGGTGTTTTATCAGCTTCATTTATCTGGACCTGAATAAAAGGATATGACAAATGTCATATCCTTTTTATGATGTTTGCGTCTGTTGCTTGTTTATGCTCATGTTTTATGATGAGGTCATAAAGAAAAAAAGAAAAGAGGGAGCAAAACAATGGCAACAGATAAAGAAAAAACAAAAAAACTGCGTCAAGATGTAGCGCCATTTGCGAAATCAGATACTGCTAAAAGTATTTTTCAAATGATTAATACGATTGTACCGTTAATCGCACTATGGATTGCTGGATATATGGTTGTAGATGTTTCACCATGGTTAACAGCTGGATTAAGTGTTATCTCGGCTGGGTTTGTCGTAAGGGTATTTATAATTTTCCACGACTGTACACACGGTTCATTTTTTAAAAGTAAAAAAGCAAACGATTGGGTTGGCTTTTTTACAGGGGTATTAACGTCATTCCCATATGAAAAATGGAAACGTGAGCATACAATTCACCACGCAACTAGCTCGAACTTAGACAAGCGTGGTATCGGTGATATTGATATGATGACAGTAGAGGAATATTTACAGGCTTCTAAAGGTCAACGATTATGGTACCGTTTCTATCGAAATCCATTCGTTATGTTTGGATTAGGTCCATTATATATGGTATTAGTATTAAATCGTTTTAATCGTAAGGATGCAAAACAAAAGGAACGTCTTAATACCCATGTAACAAATGTTGTGATAGCAGGACTTTGTGCAACGTTAATCTATACGATGGGCTGGCAAGCATTTTTACTAGTACAGGGTGTAACATTATTCGTCGCTGGATCTCTAGGCATTTGGTTATTCTATATTCAACATACGTATGAAGATTCATATTTTGAACATGATTCAGAATGGGATTATGTAAAGGCTGCCGTTGAAGGAAGCTCGTATTATAAATTACCAAAGCTATTACAATGGGTTACTGGGAACATTGGTTTTCACCACGTACATCATTTAGCTCCACGTGTGCCAAACTATAATCTTGAAAAAGCGCATAATGAAACACCACCATTGCATACTGCAACAACAATTACATTGCGTACAAGCTTAGAATCATTGCGCTACAAATTATACGATGAAGATCAAGGGAAGTTTGTAACGTTTAAGGATGTTAATGAAATCATTAAACGAAAAGCAAAAGGCAGTATCGCTGCTTAGTAAAAAATTTTTAGCCATCTCTTCTGAAGGGATGGCTGTTTTTACTTAAATAGTTATCTTTATGATGACTAGCTAAGGAAAGCCATGTACAGGCATAAAATTAATTTTCTTGTTATAATAAGGGAAAAGTAGGAAAGAGCGTGAGATTATGTTGAGGAAATGGCACAGTATTATTCCGAATAGTCCAATGCTCAGTATATATTTATGGATTATTTTTTGTTTCCTACCGTTTTTCTTTATTTTTAGAAAATCATCTTATTTAGAAATATCCATAGGGATTACTTTTTTAATGTTATATTTTATTTTCTATCGATTTTCTATGAATTCGAAAAACGGCCTTGTATATATGTGGATCAGCTTTGAAATGGTCATTAATATCGTGATGACAATACTGTATGGCTATGTGTATTTATCAATTTTCACAGCTTTCTTCATTGGTAATATTCGTAGACCAGTTGGCTTCTATATTATGTATGGATTACATATTGGCTTTACGGTTATTTCGACAGGTGTTGGTTTCTTTGTGGAGCTGCACTTATTTTTATCACAACTGCCGTTTGTTGTATTAACAATTTTAGCGGTTGTACTTCTTCCGTTAACGATTTATTCAAAAAATAAACGTGAAAACTTGGAGGGGCAGCTGGAAACAGCTAATGAGCGAATTGCGGAGTTAATTGTTTTTGAGGAACGACAACGTATTGCACGGGATTTACATGATACACTAGGTCAAAAATTATCCATGATTGGCTTAAAAAGTGACTTAGCATCAAGACTAATTGAACGAGATCCACAACAAGCTTTAATAGAGATTAAGGACATTCGTCAAACAGCTAGTATTGCATTGAAAGAGGTTCGTGAATTAGTTTCTGATATGAGAACAACAAAATTTGAGGATGAGCTTATGCGCATTTCTCAGATATTGAGGGCAGCTGAAATGGAATTTATTTTTGAAGGAGATAAAGAGACATTACAAGTGCCCCCACTTGTAGAAAATGTTTTATCGATGTGTTTAAAAGAGGCTGTAAATAATGTCATCAAGCATAGTGGCGCTACCAAATGTGAAATTGCCTTTCATCAGAATTTTAAAGAGGTGCATTTGGTAGTTCGTGATAATGGACAAGGAATTACGAAAAAGCAAGCATGGAAGACAGGAAATGGCTTAAAGGGAATGCGTGAACGTTTAGAATTTATAAACGGCTCCTTTAAGATTGAAGGTGAGGAGGGCACCACATTATCGGTGTCGATTCCAGTGGCAATTACGCATCAGAAGGTCAAAGAAAACCTGAAGAACATATAGAAAAGAGGCTTGTAACATGATCCGAATTGTAATTGCTGAAGATCAGGGTATGCTATTAGGCGCACTTCGCTCTTTACTTAGTATGGAGGATGATATGGAAGTCGTAGGCTTAGCCAAAAATGGAGAGGAAGCATTGGCACTTGTAGCTGAGCATCAGCCTGATATTTGTATTATGGATATTGAGATGCCAGTGAAAACTGGACTTGACGCTGCAGAGGAAATGCATAACTCTGGATTTGATTGTAAAGTAATTATATTAACAACATTTGCAAGACCAGGTTATTTTGAGCGTGCTAGAAAGGCTAGTGTCCGAGGATATTTGCTAAAGGATAGCCCTATAGAGGAATTGGTCAGTGCCATCCGTACCATTATGGATGGTAAAAGAATTTACGCACCTGAACTAGTCGATTTTGTTTATGAGGATGATAGCGAAAATCCATTAACTGACCGAGAGAGCCAAGTACTGACACTTGTTGCAGAGGGAAAAACGACAAAAGAAATTGCTGCAGAATTATTTTTATCGGCAGGGACTGTTCGGAATTACATCTCCACTATTTTAGAAAAATTAAATGTTGGGAATCGTATTGAAGCCATTGCCCGCTTTAAAGAAAAAGGATGGAATAAATAAGCAGCTTAAGAACCTATCATGAATAACCTTATACCTATGCAAGTATCTTGATTGAAAATAGACAAAAGGCATTGAATCATTTAAATTCAGTGCCTTTTGTCATTACAAAAAATATATTAAGATATTGTATATTTTGACTATTAATGATAAGATTTAGAAAAATTTAATCATTTTAACGGGAAGGATGGAAATAATTATGAGAAAAATTATGAAAGTTACTTCAACAGCGTTATTAGCAACAACATTTGTCGTTACTAGCGCATATCCTTCAGCCGTTTTTGCTGCAAGCAACGATATGGTTGATCCAGTAGTTGAGACAGAGACATCATTACAAAGTAATATGGATCTAGCTGTTCAGGCGGCATTAGTCGGTCCTGAAATTAAAAAATTAAATGTACTAGGTCATGAATTTAATGTGAAACCGGCTTCTATTTCGAAAAAGAATAATCTAACAGTTGTAAATGGGCAAATATCCCATCACTTAAGCTGGCGTCCGGATGATCAGTTATATTACCGTATTGATATAGAAAATGGAGAAGTAAAGCAAGTAGAGATTAAAATTGACCGTGGAGGATGGACAAGTTTATCTGCTCCATTTCTTGCTACATTAGCACAAAAGAATGATATCCCGGTTACGCTCGAAATGATACAAGAACTTGGGCAAAAATTAGGTAGTTTTATTGATGGTAAATGGGAATATGCAGCAGAAGCAATTGTTTCAACTATTGCGTTACATATTGAATAATATAAAAATAATCAGTGAACTCTTTGTCATCCCCACTGATTATTTTTATGACACGTTTTTAAGAATTTCTTTGAGGGATCAGAGTTTGAATATCCACAACTAAAGCCAGAAGCTTATTCATTAAGCTTCTGGCTTCTTTATGTGGGGCCTTATTTTTTCCGTTTTGTTAAACGTCCCAGAACAAATGCACCTGCTGCTACGGCAAGGACTGTATTTGTTTTTTTCGTAAATACTTGTTTTGTCACAAGATTAAGGTTTTGAGGGCGCTCAGCTAAACGGCGCATAAAGTAGCCGTACCAATCCTCACCAAATGGTACATATACACAGAAATTATAGCCTTCATTAGCAAGCTCTTTTTGCATGTCTGTACGGAAACCATAAAGCATTTGGAATTCAAATTTATCTAATGGAATATTATGATCAGCTACAAAGCGTTTTACATGTGCTATTACATTATGGTCATGCGTTGCAATGGACGTAAATTTGCCATGAAGTAAATGATATTCGATTAACTCAATGAAATTTAAATCAATATCTAATTTATCTTGGAAGGCAACCTCAACAGGCTCTTTATAAGCACCTTTTACGATACGTAAACGATAGTCCTTAAATTTCTCAATATCGTCTTTTGCACGGTAGAAGTACGATTGAATAACAGTACCCACATTATTAAAAGTTTTGGAAAGCTCCTCAACCATATCAAATGATGTCTGTAAGCGACCATAGTTTTCCATATCAAAGTTCACAAATATATCATAAGCCGCCGCTTTTTCTACAATCTCGTATAAATTATCGTAGCAAAAATCAACATCGATATCTAATCCTAATTGCGATGGTTTTAACGAAATATGGGCATTCACACCATTTTCGTGAATAGCTTCAATAACAGCGAGGATTTGTTCTTTTGCCTTTGTTGCTTCTTCTTCAGTTGAAACAAATTCTCCTAAATTATCCACTGTGCAAGAGATATTATGTGCGTTTAGCTCTTTGATGCTTGCAATTGTTTCCTCAATATTTGTACCAGCTACTACACTTTGTGCTCCTAATTTAAGGCCATATTTTTTTGCAGCACTATTTAATAATTGGTTTTCAGATAAATGGATGAAAAAATCGCGTAATACCATGGTCATTCTCCTCACTGCTTTTCTTTTTAGTATAACATAATTTATAAAAGTTATATCGATTTCAACACAATCGTTATTTCATTTCAAGAATTTGCATGCGTTTGTTAAAAAGAGCAGGATAGCTTAAAAAGCCTATCATTATGCTTGATAATGTCGCTGTAGTGAGGAGAGCAAAAATAATTAAGAGCTGAAATTGGACTGCTTGTATAGGGTCTGCACCACCGATAATTTGACCACTCATCATGCCCGGCAGTTGAACGAGCCCGATGGTTTTTTGACTCTCGATTGTAGGAATCATACTTGCTTTTACTGCATTTATTAGCTGTCGATGAATAGCCTGTTTAGGCGTGCCACCAAGTGATAAAATTAATTCAATTTCGTCATGTCGATTGGTAATCTCTGCTGTAAAACGATTTAAAAATAGAATGGACAATACCATAGAATTACCAATCAGCATGCCGCTAATGGGAATAATATACTGTGCAGTTGCTGGAACAATATGAAAGCCGAGTAAAACGCCTTGTGTGACAGCTTCGATTACAACTAAAGTCAAAGCTATTTTCCACGTGATGCCTTGAATACCCTCTCCTTTTTTGCGAGCATTTAATGTTGCCACTACAATCATTAATGCAACCATAAGGAAAATATAAAGAAAGCTTTGGGCATCAAAGACAAATTTTAAGATATAGCCTACTGCAAGCAGCTGAATAATTGAGCGTATTGTAGCAATAATTGTATCTTTTTCAAGTCCAAGCTTTAATGTTTTTGATAGCAGCAGAGGGATAAAAACAAAAATTAATGTCAGAGATAATGTTGTAAATGTCATACATTCGCCCCCTGTACAAATTCTACTACACGTGGATTTACAGGTGCTTTCAGTAGAGAGCTTTTTCCTGTTTCAATCAGCTCACCATCCATCATGACCCATGTGAAGTGTCCAATTGTTAATGCTTGCTGCAAATTATGTGTAATCCAGATCATTGTCACATTGTATTTTTTGTTAATGGTAGTAATGAGTGTCTCGATATCCTGGACAGATTGACGGTCCAGTGCAGAGGTGATTTCATCTAATAATAAAATGGAGGACTGATTAATAAGCGTTCTCGCAATAGAGACTTTTTGTCGTTGTCCACCTGATAATCCATTTGTAGAGCGCTGTAAAAAGCTTTGATCAAGTCCGACATCTTGTAAATATTGAATGGCTTCTTCTTTTGTAAGCTTTTTTCCTTGTAATGAACGAGGAAGTGCGAGATTTTCAAACACAGTTCCGTTGGTCATAGGTGCTGCCTGAAGGGCGATGCCGACATGTCTTCTTAAAGCGGTTGGTTCATATGTAGAAATAGGTTGATTATCAATTAATATTTGACCATCTGTAGGTGATAATAAGCCATTGCATAATTTTAGTAGAGTTGTTTTGCCAGCACCAGATGGACCAACTAAAGTGGTAATTTTTCCTTTAGGGAATGACCCAGTAATCGATTTTAAGATGGTCTTGCCATTTGCTGAAAAACTGACCTGCTGAAGGTGAATAGAAGGCTCGTATAACATATTCATGCGGTTGAAACTCCTTTATACTAATAGGTACAATAACTTTATCATGAAATGAATAAAGGCTACAGCTATTTAACCATTGTGTAGTCTGTGAAAATGGAAGGAGAATGGAAAATGAATGTATTATATGTAGATACATTAGCATATGCACAAGGCAATATGTATATCGTAGCCTCAGATGAAGGTCTCGTTTATATTGGAACACCAAATGCACCGTTTGAAGAGGTAGAAGTATGGGCCAAAAAGCCATTTAAAGGCTTTCGTTTTGAAGAAAATAAAGAAAAGTTACAGCCATATATTAAGCAATTTACGGCTTATTTTAATAAAGAGCTTACAGAATTTGATTTGCCGATACATATCAAAGGGACTCCATTTCAGCTAGCAGTATGGGATGCACTAATGGAGCTACCATACGGTACAACTGCATCTTATTCTGATATTGCACACCGCATAGGTAATCCAAAGGCAGTAAGAGCGGTAGGTGGTGCAATAGGGGCTAATCCAATATTGGCGATTATTCCGTGCCATCGTGTGATTGGAAAAAATGGTAAATTAACAGGTTTTCGGAGTGGATTGGCAATGAAAGAGTTTTTACTTGAAATGGAGAGAGCTTGAAGAAATTGATTTCGATAAAGAATGCGCTGATAATAAAAAGTTTACTCCAACAAAATTACATGTTTGAGCGTAAGACTTCAAGGAATGATCAGTAAATCCACACGTTTATTAATTCAGGAAAAGAATCTGCATGACATCTATAGAAGCTATGCAGATTCTTATACTATCAAATATTAGATATGTTCCTCTTGAACATTGGTTTTTGTTTTTCCAAAATGTGTTAAACGATGGGCGAATGTTTCACCTTTAACGGCAGAGCCTTTGAAAATATCCTGGTATTCATAGGCTGGTGTACCATGTTCAATAACATCCAAACCAGCAATTTCTTCCTCTGCAGAAACACGTAATGGCACAAATGCTTTAATAATAAATAAACCGATTGTTACAGAAATGCTAACCCAGGCAATGGTAGCGATAATCCCGATTGCTTGCACGCCTAGAAGGCTGATGCCGCCACCGTAGAATAATCCTTGACCATTAATATCAAATAGACCTACTGCGAGAGTCCCCCAAATACCACAGATTCCATGTACGGCAATGGCACCAACAGGATCATCAACTTTCAATTTCCATTCGATGAAACGTACACCTTCTACAAGTAATGGAGCTGCAATTAAGCCAATAATGATAGAACCCATAACACTAACATTAGCCGCACCAGCTGTAATGCCGACAAGTCCTGCCAAGGCACCGTTTAATGTAAGTGAGCCATCAATATGTCCATATCGAAACTTTGTATAGAAAGCAGTTGCGACAACTCCAGCAGCGGCTGCAAAGAATGTATTGGCAATAACGCTAGGCACTAGTTCAGGATCAGCTGCTAATGTAGATGCTCCATTAAAGCCAAACCAACCAAACCAAAGTAAAAATACCCCTAGAGAGCCCAAAGGAATACTGTGCCCTGTGATGACGTGAACACGACCGTTCTCATATTTACCAAGACGTGGTCCGATCATCGCCGCTGCTACAAATGCTGCTACAGCCCCTGTTAAATGAACTACTGTTGAGCCTGCGAAATCAATAAATCCAAGATCTGTTAACCAGCCCTGACCACTCCACACCCAATGACCGACAACAGGGTAAACTACTAATGTCATGAGTATAATAACGCCGATATAAGCAAAAATATTTGTACGCTCAGCAACTGCACCAGATAAAATGGTTGCGCCTGTAGCTGCAAACATTGTTTGGAAGATAAAGAAGGAAAGATCATCTACACCTTTTAAAGCAAAGCCACTTGTACCAAATAAACCTCCTGCAGTATCACCAAACATAATTGCGTATCCACATAAAAAGTAAATAATACCGCCTAGTGAAATCGTTAGAAAGTTTTTCATAATTATATTGACCGCGTTTTTAGAACGTGTAAAGCCAGCCTCAACCATTGCAAATCCAGCGTGCATAAAAAATACTAAAACTGTACCTAACATTACCCAAACTAAATTTACCGATAATAGAACCGCATCCATATAAATTCCCCCTTATTCTACCGCAATTGAGCCGACTTCTTTAGTACGGATTCGAATTGCCTGTTCTACTGGATAAATAAATATTTTACCGTCACCAACTTGACCGGTCGCAGCATCTCGTAAAAGTACTCCCACTATAGGATCAACTTTTTCATCATCAACAATCATTTCTAATTTCAACTTTGGTAAAAATTCAATTTCGTACGTGTTGCCACGGAATAAACCAGTCCGACCTAGCTGACGTCCACAGCCCGCAATTTCGGAAACACTTAGCCCTGCAATTCCTTCCTGTGCAAGTCCATCCCTAACGGCGCCGAAAACTTCAGGACGAATAATTGCTTCGATTTTTTTCATTGAAACCAGCTCCTTGCGTTAATTTAATTTACATGTTAAAACGACATCAAAAACAACGCAATTATTTTTTTGATATACATGTTATATTTTATGACATGGAATATTTCGTTTCTCGTAATATATTTAGTAAAATGTTTTTATAGGGGGAATGTAAGCGGTACTAAAAAATGTGTCTAAAATGTGTCGTGTTCTAAATTTTCTGATTATTAATGTAAGGAAATCTAACATTAAAACAGAAGAATGTAAAACGCAAGAATTTGGGTATATAGTGTATACTAGGACTAATTATCAAAGCGGAAGAAGGGGTTACTTGTGAGTTCACACTATGCAGATGATAGCTTAGCGCTGCACACAGACTTATACCAAATCAATATGGCAGAGTCGTATTGGGCGGATGGTATACATAATAGAAAAGCAGTTTTTGAATTATATTTCAGAAAATTACCATTTGGCAATGGATATGCCATTTTTGCTGGATTAGAAAGAATGCTTGATTATTTACGCAATTTTAGTTTCAGCGATTCAGATATTACCTACTTACGAGAAGAGGTAGGCTATAAAGAAGACTTTATTGATTATTTGAAAAATATCCGATTCACAGGAGATATGTACTCCATGGTGGAGGGGGAGCTTGTTTTCGCTAATGAACCAATCGTTCGCATTGAAGCACCATTAGTAGAGGCACAGCTAATTGAAACAGCTCTTCTTAATATTGTGAATTACCAAACATTAATTGCAACAAAGGCTAGTCGTATTAAACAAATTATTAAAAATGAAGCAGCAATGGAATTTGGCACAAGACGTGCTCAGGAGATGGATGCGGCCATTTGGGGAACAAGGGCTGCGTTTATTGGTGGCTTTGCTTCTACAAGTAATGTTCGTGCAGGGAAACTATTTCATATACCAGTTTCAGGTACCCATGCACATGCACTTGTTCAAGCTTATAAAAATGATTACGATGCATTCCATGCATATGCAAAACGTCACCGAGATTGCGTGTTCCTTGTGGATACTTACAATACGTTAAAATCAGGTGTGCCGACAGCCATTAAAGTAGCTAAAGAACTTGGGGAAAAAATTAATTTTATTGGCATTCGTTTAGATAGTGGTGATATAGCATTTTTGTCAAAAGAAGCTCGTCGTATGCTAGATGAAGCAGGTTTCCACAATGCCAAAATTATCGTATCCAATGATTTAGATGAATACACCATTTTAAACTTAAAGGCACAAGGTGCAAAAGTGGATGTATGGGGAATCGGTACAAAGCTTATTACAGCTTATGATCAACCTGCTTTAGGGGCTGTCTATAAAATGGTTGCCATCGAAAATGAAGAGGGTCAATTAGAAGATACAATAAAAATTTCTGCGAAT
This sequence comes from Lysinibacillus sp. UBA6686, assembly GCF_002455205.1. Classification (NCBI taxonomy): domain Bacteria; kingdom Bacillati; phylum Bacillota; class Bacilli; order Caryophanales; family Bacillaceae; genus Lysinibacillus; species Lysinibacillus sp. UBA6686. The sequence goes on from NZ_DKJS01000040.1 coordinate 22,882, forward strand.
GCTGAAAAAGTATCGACACCTGGTCTTAAAAATGTTTATCGAATTATCGATCGAAAGAACGGTAAGGCAGAGGGAGATTATATTACGATGCAGGATGAAAACCCACAAGCAGAGGAACGAATAAAAATGTTCCACCCGGTTCATACCTTTGTTTCGAAATTTGTTACAAACTTCGAAGCAAAAAACTTACATCAACATGTAATTAAAAATGGAGCCATTCATTATCAAAATCCAGCATTAGAAGAAATGCGCGATTATGCTGCGAATAATTTAGAATTGTTATGGGATGAATATAAGCGTGCCATGAATCCTGAGGAATACCCTGTCGATTTAAGCCAAAGATGTTGGGACAATAAAATGCGCAATATTGAAGAAGTGCGTGAAATGGTCAATCGATTATAAGTAAGGAGTGGACAATAAATGACTTTACAGCAGCAGATTATTCAGGAATTACGAGTGAACTCTACTATTGATGTGCAGGAGGAAATTCGTAAATCCATTGATTTTTTAAAGGAATATGCCCGTCGATATAGTTTTGTAAAAGGATTTGTTCTTGGAATATCTGGTGGACAGGATTCTACATTAACAGGGAAATTAGCGCAGCTTGCGGTTGATGAGTTAAATGGGGAGTCAGGAGAAGCGACATATTCCTTTTATGCTATACGCTTACCATATGGTGTTCAGGCTGATGAAAAGGACTGTCAGGATGCCATCGATTATATTAAACCAACAAAAGCCCTAACAGTGAATATTAAAGATGCTGTCGATGCAAGCGTTCAAGCATTAGCGGATGCAGGAATTCAGATAAGTGATTTTGTAAAGGGAAATGAAAAGGCACGTGAGCGCATGAAGGCACAATATGCGATTGCTGCTATGAATAATGCTGTCGTATTAGGAACGGACCACGCTGCTGAAGCAATAACGGGTTTTTACACAAAGTTTGGAGATGGGGGTGCGGATTTGATGCCCATCTTCCGCCTCAACAAACGTCAAGGTAGGCAATTATTAGCTGCGCTTGATTGCCCAGAGCATTTATATTTAAAAACACCAACTGCTGATTTAGAGGAAAATCGCCCATCCCTACCAGATGAGCAAGCACTTGGTGTAACATATGATCAAATTGATGATTATTTAGAGGGAAAGACTATTCCTGAAGAAGCACGTATTACATTAGAAGGATATTATTTACGTTCTCAGCATAAACGCCATATGCCCATAACAATATTTGATGATTTTTGGAAGTGATCTTAAAGAAGAGTTTTATTTAAAGTAGGTTTAACTTTGAATAGAGCTCTTTTTTTATTTAATTTGATTCTGAGTTATTAAGCTTTCGCATAAAATGTCGATATATATACCTATAAAGCTAATAAAAAATAAGGGAGGGTAATTATTTATGAGGACTTCTAGAGTAAGTGCAACGACTAATAGTACATTTCGTAACGAACAACAGTATCTTCATGCAGGGGATATAAGCCATAACTTTGGGCAAAATCCGAAGCAACAATTTAAAAATAGTATGCAAAAAAATAATGATAAGAAGCAAATGAATCATACGAAACAAGATCATCAGCCGCGTTCAAATAAAATAGAAGCTGGTTCTTTAGATCATGTATATGATTTACAAATACGACATGAATTAAATGAAACGGCTGATAAATTAAATCGTCTTAGCAAGCAAAAGAAGCTTCTAAATAGTTACCGCTCTTCTATATAGACATGTATAAAAACTCTCTTCATCTTTCTATAGATGGAGAGAGTTTTTGTATTACAAAAGGAAAATAAATATCTTTTATTCAAAATACTTGAAATCAAAACGTTCAATGAATATTCAAGATAATTTTTCCAATACTTCACAGTGTTTTTTTACTTATTTCACAATTGAACTGTAAAGTAATTGGTAGTAACAGAATAAAGAAATTGGGGGAAGCGGTTGTGAAAAAATTATGGTTACCTGTACTCGCAGTATTATTTTTACTCGTGGCCTGCGGTACAGAAAAGACAGAGGTTAAGGAAGATGCATCAAAGCAAGAGGATACGGTTAATGAATCAGAAGCAAAAGATAATTCGGTACAAGTTGCTTCTTTAGTTGATCCACGTTTACAAGAGCCTAAGGAAGATACATTGTGTGAAATGTGTAATATGAAAGTTTACATGAAAGACGATGAAATGGGAGAGTTCTCTACTCAGGCGATAAAAGAGGATGGAACAATCGCCTTTTACGATGACATTGGCTGTTTATTAAATGCAGAGGTAGCAAATGAGGAAAAGAACGAAAAATTTGTACGAGACTATATCACAAAGGATTGGGCGAAAGTAGAAGATGTAACAATCGTCAAAACAGACCTGAAATCACCGATGAACTGGGGCTATATTTATTTTATTAACAAAGCTGATGCAGATATATTTATTGCAGATAATCCAAGTGCACATGTAGAGGAGTTACAAAAGATTAAGGATGATGCATTGGAGCGTCGTAAAAAAATGATGGAAGAAAAAGCGAAAAAAGAAGCAAACGGTGAATCGGATTCCATGCATATGGAAGAGATGAATCATGATGATCAAGGTCATAATCATTAATAGAAAAGGGCTAGGGGGATTCCTCTAGTCTTTTCATGCTGAAGTGTGAGGTGAGAAAAGGTGAAGAAAATAGGCTTTGCATTATTGTTTTTTCTATTTATGAGCGACATAGTTTACGCTGAATTCGATATACAGGAAGCTATTGATACAGCATCACCCGGTGAGGTAATTCATATTCCTGCTGGCCGTTATCAAGGTAACTTTGTTGTTACAAAGCCACTAACATTACTTGGTGAGGAAGGAACGGAATTTATTTCGAAAAATGATGAGCCTGCACTACGAATTGAAAGCACCACAACTATCAGTATCAGCAATGTAGAATTATCAGGAAAAAGTAAGGCAATTGTTGCTAGTAATGTTGATGGGCTTGAGCTCAGTAATATACACATTAAAGACGCTTATACGGGTGTACATATTCAGCGCTCCAAAAACATTCATATACATGACATTCAAGTAACTGGCAGTGAGGGGCATTATGCAGAGAAAGGTAATGGTATTGCCATTTATAAAAGTGAAGACATCCTTATAGAAAATAATCATATTGAGCAGATGCAGGATGGAATTTATGTAGAGGAAGTCAACAGTATTGTTGTTCAGCACAACAATGTGACACAAAGTCGTTATGCTACACATTTTATGTACACAAGGGATGCGAAGGCATTTTTTAATAACTATCTTTCTAATGTTACTGGCTTTATGGTCATGATGACCACAGATATCTTATTAGAAAACAACACCGTCGAAAACCATTCTGATTATAATGGCTACGGTATGTTGTTGTATGACGTACAGCGAGCTTCAATAGCGAAAAATATTATCAAAAATAATCGAACAGGTGTAGCATTACAAAAAAGTTCGATGATTCAAATGGATACAAATAACTTTCAAATGAATCAAACGGCAGTAGAGGGCACAAAGGTAAGTAATAACACAACGGCTAGTAATAATAGCTTTACTGGCAATATTTTAACAGCCCGCTCTGATCAATTAGGCTTTCAGCTTCATAGCAATTATTATGATGATTATACAGGTATTGATATAGAAGGGGATGGGTATGGTGATGTTCCATATGTGGCAATGTCAAGTTTTGGACAGTGGATGGTTCGGCAGCCTGTCTACCAATATTTTGTGGCCTCTCCTAGTGTTGTTTTATTAACAACGCTTGATCAGCAAATTAATAAAACAGAATCAAAGGTGTTAGTTGATCATACACCGAGATTAGCGACAAAGCATGAAATAGTAAATAACAAACTAAATGTTATACAAACATTAGCAGGTTTACTTTTGCTAGTAGGTAGTTTATGGCTATGGAAAAGAGGGATAACGGAATGAAAAGGGTAATGATGATCTTGTTGTGCTGCGGTGTACTGTGGGGCTGTAGCGAAAAAACATTTGAGCCTCGTGAAATAGTTAGTGAAACGGACGTTTGTAAAATTTGTAATATGAGCATTGTTCATAATGCTTATGCTGGTCAAATAGCCTTGAAAAATGGTGATTATGAAATTTTTGATGATATTGGCTGCTTGATGGAATATATAGCTTCAAATGGCGATGAAGAAATTGGAGCAGCCTACATTAAAGATGCCTCAAAAAATGAATGGATTGATGTTTTTGAAGCTGTCTATGTGTACAACAAGGAGTATTGGACACCAATGAATTACGGTGTAGTGGCCTTTGACACAAAACAAGCAGCACAGGAGTGGATGACGCAAGAAGGAGAGGGAAAACTGCTTCATTATAAGGATTTACACAATTTTAATTGGGGGATCCATGAGTGATGTATAATATGTTAATTAAATTAGAATTGAAACAAATGCTTAGAAGTCGATGGATGCAACTTGTATGTCTGCTATTTACATTTGTTTTTACATCTATTATCGTCATTCAGCAAATGGCACTTCCTGATGTTGAAGGCTTTACACGTCAAACTGCCTCATTTTTAAACGTATTACTATTTTTATTGCCGCTGTTTATCCTAACGATTGGCAGTATGAGCATTGCTGGAGATGTAGAATCTGGCTGGTACTCGTTGTTAAAGACATATCCAATGACACGGTTGCAATACATTACAGGGAAATATATAGCTACTGTACTAGCCTTTTTATTGGTCGTGCTGTTAGCGTTTGGGGTTATCGTAACGCTAGGAGGGATTTTAGGTGGTGTGCGATTGCCTACTATTTTCATCACGCTAACTTTGCTATGTATATTAATTTTTGTGTCTTTAGCCGTTTCGATTGGAGCCTTTGCCAAAACTAGATTATTGGCACTATCGTTATCACTTGTGATTTGGTCTATTTTTTTATTGCTCATTTCTTACGCTTTGATGGCCATAGGTACTGTCGTAGCAGGTCATGTGATGCAAAAGCTTACCATTATTGCGATACATATTAATCCTGTAGAGTGGTTACGCTTCGGCTATTTTATTTTTACAAACCAAGCTAGCGTGCTTGGTCCAGCATTTTATAGTGTGACAAAATTTTACTCCTCATCATTAGGATACACGCTATATGGAGCTATAACGATGCTTTGGATCATTTGTCCATTAGCTTTCAGCAGTAGGCTTTTAAAGAAAGGGGGAAGAAGATGATGCTACTAGAAGCCAACAAATTATCACATGTATATGACAATAATAGAGGACTTCAGGAAGCTTCCTTTTCCCTACAGACAGGGCGTGTTCTAGCTCTTGTGGGGGGGAATGGCGCTGGCAAAAGTACATTAATCCGATTGTTAACAGGACAGGAAAAGCAAAAATCAGGTGAAATGATTTGGCATAAACCGCAAACTATCCGATATATGCCAGATGATGTTGACTTTCCATCTATGTTATCAGCAATAGAGATTTTACAGCTACTTGCCTCTTTCAAGAACGTTGATAAGGAGGAGCAAGAAAATGTATTAAGACGTGTCGCGCTATGGGATGTAAGAAAACAGAGAGTAAAGCAATTCTCAAAAGGAATGCGTCAGCGTCTGAATCTTGCCCAAAGCTTACTTGGCAATGGCTCATTGCTTATTTTAGATGAGCCAACAAATGGACTTGATCCGTTTTGGATAACTGAGCTAAAAAAATTGATGCTTGAGGAAAAAAACAAAGGTTGTACAGTCATATTTTCCACACATTTCTTGGCATTTGCTGAGGAAGTGGCAGATGATGTGTTAGTTTTACACGAGGGGAAAATACTTATCTCAGGAGCCTTAAAGGAAATTCTCTTACAGGAGGATTCACCCTCACTAGAAAATTTATGGTTAAAAAAATTAAATCTGTAACATTTTGATAGGTAATGGCGTTCTATGTTAGTGGGTAGACTTGTTTGAAGGAATTCAGACAAGTCTTCTTTTATGTGCTTAATGGTCAGAATTTCATAATATTGTCTTACAGGCAATATTTCGTTATGCTTAAGATAAGTTATCGTGCAATTCAAATAATTGTAGGATGAAATGGGAGGTTTTTTAATTTATGAATTCGCAAATACAAGATGTTTTAGAAAATATAGAAAAAGTAATGATTGGTAAAAGAGAGGTAGCTGAGCTTAGTATAGTTGCTTTGCTGGCGAGAGGGCATATTTTACTAGAGGATGTACCAGGTGTAGGTAAAACAATGATGGTGCGAGCGCTAGCAAAGTCTTTTGATGCCCAATTTAAAAGAATTCAATTTACGCCGGATTTATTGCCCTCTGATGTGGTTGGGGTATCTATTTATAATCCGAAAACAATGGAATTTGAGTTTCGACCTGGTCCGATAATGGGAGATGTTATATTAGCCGATGAAATCAATCGTACATCTCCAAAAACACAATCTGCGTTGCTTGAAGGAATGGAAGAAGCTTCTGTCACAATCGATGGTAACACCCTAGCAATCCAGCAGCCATTTTTCGTTATGGCAACACAAAATCCGATCGAACATGAAGGGACATATCCATTACCAGAGGCACAGCTTGATCGTTTTTTACTAAAAATAAAAATGGGTTATCCATCTAGAAATGAAGAGGTAGAGATACTACGTCGAGCTGAAAATGGTAAGCCAATTGAAAAGATTAAAGCTGTACTAACAGTTGGGCAATTAAAAGAATTACAGGAACTCGTGCAAGGTGTGTATGTTGAAGATTCTGTCAAAAATTATATGGTAGAGTTAGCATCACAAACAAGGGAAAATAGCTATGTAAATTTAGGGGTAAGCCCTCGTGCAACGATTGCGCTAATGAAAGCCTCACAAGCCTATGCTTTTTTGAAAGGACGTAGTTATGTTACACCGGATGATGTCCAATATCTTGTACCATTTGTATTTAGCCACCGATTAGTATTAAAGCCTGATGCGCGATATGATAACGTAACTGCCGAAGAAATTATTGAGCGCATAATTGCAAAAACACCTGTACCAACAAAGAGGTTTGCGGAGCAATGAAGAAATGGAAAGTATTGATAGAGAAAAGTAAACATTTCTTATTAGTTACTTTGTTAATCATTTTTACATTTTGCTATGCTATGTTTCAGGGGGGCTTTGTTAGTTGGTTTGTATTTTTCACAGTTAGTCCATTTCTGTTATATGCCTTTATTTTCTTATTAGTAAGAGAGGAAATTTTACTTGTAGAACGTGAAATTGAACCCTCTCATATTGAAAGTGGGCAATCAGCTAAGGTTACAATTAATGTAGAGCGAAAAACGCGCTTCCCATTTGCGTATATGATGATGGAGGAGCTAGTAAATAGTGAGTCCCTTGTGCAATCGAAGGTACAAGGAGCAAATGCCCTTATGTTTGTAGGTTTTAAGAAAAAGTTTAGCTGGAGTTATCTGCTAGAAAATATGCCACGCGGTGAGCATCGTTACCTAGGTGTAACTATTGTTTTCAATGATTTCTTTGGTTGGGCAAAAAAAAGTGTTTCCGCGGAAAAGGAACAAGTGATTTTAATTTATCCAAGAGTTCGTGAAATGAAATATGCAGCACTTCAAACAAAATTTGATGCCGGATCCATGATGTCACCTTATTCTATCGTTAAGGATACTTCAATGGCTGTTGGACTACGTGAGTACGTTCCAGGTGATCGTTTTTCGTGGATTCACTGGAAATCATTTGCAAAAACGCAAACTTTACAATCAAAAGAATTTGAGGATCGTCAATCACAGGAGCTAATGTTAGTGCTCAATGCGAAAAAATCACCGTTATTTGAAGAAAAGGTTGAGCTAGTAGCATCAATATTACAAACAATAGTAGATGAACGAGGAGATATTTCATTCGTTTCAGCGGGTGCAAAAACGAAGGTGTTTCCACTAATCCAGGGGAATAAGCAGTTGGATCAGGTCATGCATCATTTAGCTGCTATAAAGTCTACAGAAAATATTAAATTCCAATTACGAGATCAACGAGCCTCTAAGCATGTTGCAACAATGTTATATGTCACGAGCGAAGTATCTGATGAATTATTACATACTCTCGCCACTATGGTGAAAAGCTGTATTTGTTTTGTGGTGGCAGAACAGTCACCTATACAAACAGATTTATCTAAGCGCTATAAACAAATACAAGTTGTTCATGTTAATCCACTTGATTATTATCATTTATTCACGGAGGTGATGAAGCCGTGAAAAAAACAGTAGGAGATTATATAGAATTAACGATTGCATATGTAATTGTTTTTTTAATTTTGCGTGAATGGCTTATTCCAGTAATGGAGCTGACTGATACCGCATTACTTCACTTATTTTTGGTGTTTATTGGTCTATCCTTGGCACTTAGCTTATTTCGGGTACAGCCGCTATTATCAGGGTTGATTAAACTTGGATATATTACATGGTTTATAGTATTTGTATTTAGTAAAGAACCTTTTTTATCTGGCAACACACTGCCTTTTTTAATACAGGAATGGAAATGGAATATGACAGCCATTTTCTCAGGAGAATTTGGACAAGTCTCCGATTCGTTTAGAACAGTTCTTTTCCTTGCCCTTATTTGGATGTTAATATACTTAATTCACCATTGGATAACGGTACGAAATAATATATTCTATTTCTTTGTGTTAACAGTATTCTTTATTGCTACTTTAGATACATTTAGTGATTACAATGGAAAAACGGCAATTGTAAAGGTTATTATACTGGGTTTAATCATGACAGGTTTACTTTTTGTCAAGCGGCTATGGCTCCAAGTTGATGCAACGAATAATGCAATAGGAAAGTGGAAGCTTGTTATACCTATGATTGTTTCTGTATTAATTTTTAGTAGTGTAGCGTTCTTTTTACCGAAGACGGGACCGACCTGGGCTGATCCTGTACCCTTTATCAAAGGAGTTGCAGGACAAGGTGATTTGGGCTCGGGTAAAAAATCAGTTGGCTATAGTAATGATGATAGTCGATTAGGCGGACCATTTCAGGGAGATAATACATTAGTTTTTACAGCCACTTCCCGTGATCGCCACTATTGGCGTATTGATACGAAGGATACCTATACATCAAAAGGGTGGATTCTTTCTCAAGGAAACTTTGGTAAAAATTATTATCAAGCTGATACACCTATTTTAACTTCTTTACAGGTGGGATCTCCAGAAAAAACCCGTGAAATTCAGATGGACATAGCAGTTCCGATGCCGTTTTTAATTCAAACCTATGGAATGCTGTCAGTTTCCGCTCAGGATTCAACCATGTTTGTACAGGATGAGCAAACCGAAAAAATAGGTATCGAGCAACAAAATAACGAATCTAAATTATTATCAAGCTATACGCTATCATATAGTGAACCTATCTATAGTATGGAGCAGCTTCAATTGTCACAACCATCCATGCTAGAAACCTTAGACCCATCCTTTAATCGCTTTTTGCAATTACCAAATACGCTTCCGCAGCGTGTAAGAGAATTGGCGATAGACATAACAAAGGATAAACCATCAGTGTATGATCAAATCAAAGCAATAGAAAGATATTTTTCATATAATGGTTTTAGATACGATAAAACAGCAGCAGCTATTCCTGCTGAGGATCAGGATTATGTTGATCAATTTTTATTCGATACAAAAATTGGCTACTGTGATAATTTTTCAACATCGATGGTTGTACTACTACGATCGGTAGGTATTCCAGCTCGCTGGGTAAAAGGCTTTGCGCCAGGTGATGCTGGCTCAGTGTCAGATGGTTTGCGTGAGTATCGTATTACAAATAATAATGCACACTCATGGGTGGAGGCATATGTACCTGGAACAGGCTGGATGGAGTTCGAGCCAACGATTGGCTTTACTGGAAATGTGAATATTGATTATGATATTGAGAAAGAAACGCCTCAGCAAGAACAAGTCACTCAGCCAGAAGAAAAACAGGAACAGCCGAAGAAAGAGCAAGCACCAAAACAAAAGGCTACTAGTTCAACATTTAGTATAGATGTAGTATGGACATGGATGAAAAAACTCACATATGTATGGCTGGCTTTACTTGTTTTACTCATTGCTGTGAGTATCTCATTGTATACGAAACGTAGAACGTGGATACCTAAAATGCAAATAAGAGCTTATCGTAAAAAAGATGCGAATTGGACAAATTTTGATGCTTCTTACCATGATTTAATGAAGCAATTGTCACGCATAGGCTTACGACGAAAAGATGGAGAAACATTACGAGCTTTTGCTGAAAGGGTAGATATGTCATTAGAGACAGATAAAATGCAAAAATTAACGGTAGTTTATGAGCAACATATCTATGGCAAGAAAGCATACAGTGTTGACTTTAAAGAACTGAAAGAAAGTTGGGAATATTTAATCAATCTCACTATCAGTTGATTTTAGTGGGGACAAAGAGTAAAATGAAAAAAATTATATATGATAAGGATTGCTTTCATATAAGTTCGATAATAAGGTTCGAATGTTTCTACGAAATCACCGTAAATGGTTTCTCTATGAAGGTGAATGTATTGGATAGGTGAGAAGTACGTAAAATCACTTTTCTTTGCTACGCATTCGCCTTTATAATTCAAGAGCTTATGAACGCGTAGGAAGTTTTTACTTTCATACGCGTTTTTCTTTGAACACATGAAGATATCCTTTAAAAATAGTAGAAGAGGTGGAAATTTTGTCAGCTAGCCCTTTATTAAAAGAGCAAGAAAAAATCGTTGTACTAGACTTCGGTAGCCAATTTAACCAATTAATTACGCGTCGTATCCGTGAATTTGGAGTTTTCAGTGAGCTACACCCACACACAGTCACAGCAGAAGAAATTAAAGACATGAATGCAACTGGTATTATCTTCTCAGGTGGTCCAAACTCTGTTTATGATGAAAATGCCTTTCATGTTGACCCAGCTATTTTTGAATTAGGCTTACCAATCCTAGGTATTTGCTACGGTATGCAATTAATGGCACATACACAAGGTGGTAAAGTAGAAGGTGCTGAAACACGCGAATATGGTAAAGCGGAAATCCAAGTAACAACTTCTAATAAACTATTTGGAGAGTTGCCTTCTGAGCAAGTTGTTTGGATGAGTCATGGTGACCATGTGACAGAAGTACCTCCTGGCTTTGAAGTGATCTCAACAAGCGCTTCTTGTCCAATTGCGGCAATGGCGAATGCAGAACGTAAACTTTATGCTGTACAATTCCATCCAGAGGTACGTCACTCTGTATACGGTAATGACCTTTTACGTCAGTTTGTGTTCGATATTTGTGAAGCAAAGGGCGACTGGTCAATGGCAAACTTCATTGAGCTTGAAATCGCGAAAATCCGTGAAACAGTGGGTGACAAAAAAGTTTTATGTGCGCTTTCTGGCGGTGTAGATTCATCAGTTGTTGCAGTTTTAATTCATAAAGCAATTGGTGACCAATTAACTTGTATGTTTGTAGACCATAACTTAAACCGTAAAGGTGAAGTTGAGCAAGTAATGAAAACATTTACTGAAGACTTCGACATGAATCTTATTAAAATTGATGCACGTCAACGTTTCATGGATAAACTTGCTGGCGTATCTGACCCTGAGAAAAAACGCAAAATTATCGGTAACGAATTTATTTATGTTTTTGATGAAGAAGCATCAAAACTGGAAGGTATGGATTTCCTAGCACAAGGAACACTTTATACGGATATTATCGAATCAGGAACATCTACAGCACAAACAATTAAGTCGCACCACAATGTTGGTGGTCTACCAGAAGATATGCAATTCCAATTAATTGAGCCACTTAAAACATTATTTAAAGATGAAGTGCGCGCATTAGGATTAGAGCTTGGTCTTGACGAGAAAATCGTTTGGCGCCAACCATTCCCAGGTCCAGGATTAGGTATTCGTGTACTTGGTGAAGTAACAGAAGAAAAGCTTGAAATTGTACGCGAATCTGATTTCATCCTACGTGAAGAAATCGCAAAAGCTGGCCTTGATCGCGACATCTGGCAATACTTCACAGTATTACCAGATATTCGTTCAGTCGGCGTAATGGGCGATGCACGTACGTATGACTACGCAATCGGTATCCGTGCCGTAACATCGATCGACGGTATGACTTCTGACTGGGCACGCATTCCTTGGGATGTACTAGAGAAAATCTCTGTCCGCCTAGTAAACGAAGTAAAACACGTGAACCGCGTACTGTACGATATTACATCTAAGCCACCAGCAACGATTGAGTGGGAATAATTTAATATAGTTGTATTAGAGATAGACATTTCACCTGCAACAACTGACTTTCAAAACAGGGCTTTCCTTTATTCATGTAATTCATGATTAAAGGGAGGTCTTTTTTTATTAGAATTTTTGAGTTGATAGACGATGTCAAGATGAATCGAGAAATGGGCACAAACCGAAGTATTAAGATGTGTATTTGGCGCATGAAGCTGTGGTTTATGGAATGTCATTGATATTAAAGCAGTAAAGTCGATTCACATTAAGAAATATGCTCAGTACCGTCAGTAACTGGGAATGAAAGGCAGATAAACATTGAACAACAAAATATCGCAACATTATAAGTGTTCTTCAACAATTTGATTGAAGAAGAATTACCCTGAAGTAATCCAATGCTTAGAAACAAAATATGACGTTTAACGCTGGAGAAGTGAAGCGTATTATCAATGTTGTAAAAAAAGAAATGTATTCCAAAATCCATAGTATGAAGGAAGCTAATATTTCAATTTGTCACATTCGGCATAACTAAAGGACTTGCATATATGACATTCATCATACACGCAAGTCTATTAGCTTCAATGTGTGAAGGTTAGTTTCGAATGTAAAAGGGGGTAGTCATCCCTTCACTTGTCATGAAGATCTAACATCCTATACCAAGAAAAAATAATAGACACTAGGCTAACACTAAAAAGTATGCTCCCAATAACTAAAAAAATATTTATGTTTGATTGCATTACTAACTCATACTTCCAAGTATCAGCTCCACCTAGTCTGTGTAACCAATTATCAGCTAGGGATGTGCCAAAACTAACACTAAAGAAACTTAATATTAAACCCACAATTCCTAAAGATGAACCTATAATAATTAGCTTTTTGTATTTTTCCATCTTTTCCTCCTTCTTTGGCTTTAGTTAATTTAATAAATATCCTTCTTAAATAAGATTATAACAGAGTGATATGGAAGTTTTGTGGAAAAATGGGAAATGTGCGACAAGAACAAATGACTGCTCTTCCAACTGACCACGCTTTGAAGCTCAAAATTCAAGCAGGTTGAAGAAATCGTAGGTATGAGTACGTTGAAACGTGAAGCTAGAAAACGTAAAGCCCAAGATACACATAACCTATTTCAATAATAGTAATGTAAAGGATGAATAATAATTGGTCTTTTGCTCTAAGTAAAAAGCTAGTCTGATTTTTTTCAGACTAGCTTTTAATTTCCTTTTTCAGCATTAAAAATAGGCAAAGCACACCAACTTCTACGATTAATGGAACAAAAATAATATGTAAATGGAAGAAGATTATACTTATCAAAATAGCTATACAAATAAGTATTGAACTAAATCGATAACTTTTCGATTGGTAAAAGAATGAATATGGTAACAAATGTGCACCGTAAATAATTGCATATACAGGTAAGACCCACATAGGTGCTTTAATTAATAGAAGAATACAAATAATTAAATATAAAATTTGATTGTTTGTTGCAATCAATAGTCCATTAATCAATGGATTTTCTTTATAAAATAAATCAACTTTTAATATTTTGGCACAAAGAATTGAAACAGGAAACAGCAATGCACCACAAGATAAAATACCAATATTTTTTATCATTAAATCTAAAGGCAACAACGTTATTGTTGTGATAACTCCCCAAATAAATATTGATGCCATTATAAAGGGAAGCCCCCTTTTTTGTTTTTGAGCAATATCATTTAATAGTACTTGTAAGCTAGTATTGATGTTCATTTTCGTCTCCTTAATTTTCTAGCGATCTATTCAAACTAGCCGCTATTTTTTTATTTTCATATTTTGAGAAAAAATAAAATCCGATGATATGACCAATTAACGTTAACACTAAAATTAGCAATAAATAAGGTTTGATAAATTCAAATACTTTCGGTGAAAAAAGATATACACTTCCAATACAACAGAAAAAATTCAAAAAAGTACTAATAGTAATTTTAGTTGTTACTTTTAATGTAGAGTAGTTCCACAAATAAGGATAAGCTATACCAAAAACAATCCCCATTAGAACGCTAATCCCAATTAAATTCCAGATATAAAGAAAATTTACTATTTCTTCGTGAAGATTAAAAATAGTAATTAAAAAAACAATCCAAATTAAAACCATAAATGAAACGTTCAAAAAACTATTTTTTAAGTCATTTATCATATTAATTTCTCCTTAATAGATTTTGCATAATGTCTACTGACAATATACTTGTTATGATGCTTGGTAATAACCTCCAATCTAGCGTGACTTCCCGAAGCAAACGAAAGTATTTGATTCAAATTCAAAATCATTGAATTGTTGATTCTAACCAATCCGAATGATTCTAGGTAAGATAACTCTTTTAAAATCTTATTCAACATTAGCTCAGTACCATCTATTAAAAGGATTTTTGTAAAATGACCAGATGCCTCAATTGCTTCTATGTCATTGAGTTCAATTTTAACCTGACGATTTGTTTTGAAATCTGTTGCGCTTAATGTTATAGATTGAAAAAAACGTTGTTCAAATGTTGAAAGCAATTCTTTATTCGATGGATTACTAATAATCTCAATTTCAGAAGATGATTTATTGCTCTTCCAAATATAGTTGAATTTCATGCTGATCTCCTTCCTGTTTTTATCGTAGCAACACTTCTCAGTACTTACGATGTTTTTTCGTTTTGTTGCAAAAAAAATAGATTTTGTTACAACGTTGATTCAGTAAATGTAAAGTTAAAGTTTTTACACCCTCAAAAACTTAGAGATGATTCTAAATTTGACTATTTAATAGAATCGACAAATAAAAGTATAACGTATTGTATATTTTGTGTAATTCCTCGTTCACACAGTAAACAAAGTAATTTGATGACCGCGACTGACTAATCCTTCTAAAAATCACGGATCGTATCGTACCGTGATGCCTACAATCCGTTTCGAAGCTAGGTTGCGAATTAAGTTTAGAGATGTTTATAGTTTCATTGCCCCTATTCAAGATTGTTTTAAAGTTTTGAAAAGTAAAAAGGGAGGATTTAAATATGTGTCATTCGATTTTTGCTAATCTTCTATACTTTTCTACTTTAGCTTTATCGATATTTTTCTCCAATAATTTTTGAAATTTTGAAATTTGGGTCTATAGATTTTTGAGAGAGATATTTATGGCTTGAAATAGTCCGAAATTCCTGTTTCGTTTTTGAAAAATTTATTAATTTTATTGTTTATATACAAAAAATACGATTTAAGTTATTGCCGAAAATGTTCAGTTTTTGTTCAACTCCTAATGATAAATTTAACTAGATACACTGTATCAGCTTGGCATAGACTGTATGTGCTAAGTGTCGATGTATGGCTTCGCGCTAGTTCATTAGTCGGGATTGCTCAAAGGTAGATTACCATACGGTCGACAAGAAATATAAGGAAAAAGGAGGGTATTTTTGGCATGAAACGAAAACGAAGTTTGTCAGTGCTTTCATTTTTGCTTGTAGTGATGCTTATTTTGCAAACATTGACATTCGCAGTTCCTGCATATGCAGAAGATTCGACAAGCCCTGTAGAAAGCGAAATAGTCGATACGGGTAAGGAAGCAGGAAACGAAGGCGAATCGGTTGATACTGATAAATCAACAGCCACCGAAGGTCAATTGGCAGACACTGACAAAACGACGAGCAATGAAGAGGAATCAGTCGATACTGATAAAACAACAGGTAATGAAGGTGAATTAGTCGATACTGATAAAACAACAGGCAATGAAGGTGAATCAGTCGATACTAATAAGCCAGAAGGTTCAGACGATGAAGTTGAGACAGATCCATCGGAAACGAAAACAGTATCTGACGTACCAGCAGTTGTTGGACCACTGATCAATGGAGCGCCTGCAGATAAAACAGCGGTGCTTATGGAAGCTAATTCAACTTTTCCGCTGGAGGTGAAGCAGGGGGATGCTGTTATTGATTCAAATGGAACTATTCGGGGCAGACAACAATTTACGATTAAATCGGAAGGCCTTAGGGTGCCAGTGAATGGTGATGACCTAAATCCGACTAATGCAGATCCTGAAAAATACATTCAGAAAGGCGACTGGATTGAGCTGAACAGAGAAGACTACTTCAAGGAAGTAGTCATACCAACAGCTACTAAAGTCTTGAATGCACAGACTGAGTCAGGTATGAAACCGCTTGGTACCGCTTATTTCACTCCGAACAGCATCAAAATTGTATTTAACGGTGATGACAACTTTTTCAACGGTGTCGGACGAGATATTGTCTTCAGCTTTGAAACAACTGCCGATGCCGATGTAACAGGAATGGAGTATGGTGAAACAAAGCCAATCAACATCTTTGGGTCTGCTTACCAGTTAAGCAATCCAGATGTTGCGGCAGCGTATCGTATTACATTAAGTTCGCCTGGAATGATTAGGTGGGATCAGTATAGTTATCGCGGAATTCAAGCTGCACAATTTGTTGAGGGAGCAATTACATGGGAATCAACTGTATCTGCTACCGATCAGTTTGATCCGACAATCAAACTCCCGTTAGATGGGAAGACATTTTTTACGGATCCTGCATCATATAATACTGGCTTTGGAAATGTCCGCGGTATCTATATGGAGAATTCCTTCAAAGTAAACGGCCAAAACGTAACTCCAGATATCGGAGCAGACGGATCGTTGACATACACTTTCCCACTGGGAACAGGCGTAGATCCTAAGGTCGAGTATAAAACATGGATTCCCAAAGAAGGCTACTATTACGAACACAAAAATCCACCAGGTAATCTTGGTCGTAGCTATCGAGATATGCAAGGTAAAGTACAACTAAAACAGGACGATGTTAAGTTGGTAGAGGCAAGTCAAGAGATTTCTTTTGCACCAGACTGGATTCAAGCCAGCGCCTCATATAACCATGATAGTGAAACAATCACTTGGACAGTCGCAGTTAATCACTATAACAAAAAAGGGTTAAAGGACTTTACAATCACAAATGTACTACCTACTGGGCTGAAGTTTGAGTCAGCAACATGGCAAACATGGGAAGATGGTACTGCATCTGATAAAACACCAATTACACCAGATGAGAACAGCGTTTATTCCTTTGGAAATATTAATGGAAAAGTGGAACTAGTGATTAAAAGTAAAGTAACAAGTGGCTCTGATTTCAGAATCGACCCACGCGCTAACTGGAATTTGGATACTCCTGATGGCATACAGAACAATGATGTAATGAGCGGTATAAGACCTGTCGCAGTAACTGATGAGGCAATGGTTACTATTGGTGCGCATTCTTTTACAAAAAGTGGCTCTATCTCGATGGAGGATTTCAACCTTGGCGGTATTACATGGACAGTTAATCTAAAACCACAATATGCCTTGCCAGATGCTGCTGTATATGATGTCCTAGTGCATGGTGGAGATTTGAACGTCTTGAATAATGCTGTGGATGCAACTGGAGAAGTGAGTGCAGAAACCATTGCGAAAATCAAAACGAATATTAATGATGCTCAGCTTTGGAAGCAATATCACGAAGGTACTCTCAAAAGCACAAATGGCTTGATTTTAAAGGCTCTTCCTTTGACAGTGAACGGTGAAGTGGTGGCTGATTTAATCAAAGTGACCGGATATACTACTGATCAAGCTGCTTCCTTCAGCTTCCGTGCACTTGAGACAAATCCGAATTTCCTATTTAAGCAGGATATTAATACAGGGAAAGCAAAATGGAATCGAGCTTTGTTATTTGATGGCGAAGTCGTAAAATCAGCACAAAATACGGTTAATCTACATGTGCGCATGCTGAATAAGGATATGCTTTTTGCGTCGAAACCATTAAAGGCAGATGGTACACCTGAGAATGTTAACCCAAATAACGTTAGCAGCTACATTAGAAACGATAGCAATGAAGCATGGACAATTTCTGGCTATGACAGGACAACCAAGACTGTTACATTCCGCTTAGGGGTGAATATGCCAGGATACAATACAGAAGAAATGGCTAAGGATGGCGGTAGCCGGGTAATCAGTAACATTAAGCTAATCGATACACTGCCTGAGGGCTGGGAATTCGTGCCGTTTTCTGAGGGGAAAGATTTTGAGCTTTGGAAAGGTTATTCGGACAATAGTGGTGGTACCGAATACGGTATTAGAAACGATGCCAAAACACTTATTGAACCGGGCACGAATGCTCATGTGGTAAGCTTTTCTCATAGTGGAAACGTGGGAACGTTCACCTTCAGTAAATTAGAAAGTCCTTATGTTATTTTGGTGAAAGCAAGGCCATCCAATGCTGCATTAGAGAAATATTTAGAAGAATACACTACAAGCGGCACAAACAAGCAGGTGCTATATAATAAAGCTGACCTTCACATGACATGGGGTGGAGAGGAAAAGGTTATCACTGAACAACGTAAGATTATTGTACCTATTCAAACATTAAGGAAATCGGTAACTAAGCCAGTTCCAGGGGTGCTAGAATGGACAGTGAACTATACACCACCATTTAATATGGAGCAGGGTGTTTATTTGCAGGATACTTTAGGTGCAAACATGAACCTGCGTTATGATGTTGACGGAAAGCTTGTGCTGACGGCACCTAGTATGGCAGTATATCGTGCTAAACTGACTGCTAGTGGTGCTCTGGAAAAAGAGGGTGCAGCACTCGACCTAAGCGACCCAAATGCTGAAGTTCAAATAGAAGCTTCGCCAGGGACAGGTGGCACCACAATTCTAAAATTCAAAATGAACGACCCAAATAAGTTTTACCAGTTTGTGTACCAAACAGAGATTGATTCATCTAAAGCGAAAGCTGGAGACAAAATGGGCAATGAGGTAAAGCTAGCGGGCAATGATAAGTTGGAATCTATCAGTGCAAAAAGCGAGAGCACGTTAGATAGCTCAGACGTAGCTGGCAGTTCTAGTTCCAATGCTTTATTACCATTGAAAAAGGTTGATCCTGACGGAAAGCCGTTGCAAGGAGTACAGTTTACGCTGTATAAAAAAGGCGATGGAACGGAAGTTGCAAAAGGAACAACAGATAGTGGAGGGAAGCTTAATCTACTATTCCCAGATCCGGGGTATTATGAATTAAAGGAAACTTATATTGATACAAATACTTGGCTACCAACTACAAGAATTTATCAAGTATATGTAGGAAATACGCCAGGGAAGCCTATCTGGGTAGACGGTGTAAAAGTAACTACTGATAATCCACTGGTAGTACCAACACCTGATACAGGAGGTCTAACTATCAATAATACTGTGAAAGGCAATGGTGGCGATAAGGACAAGCTGTTTAATTACACTATTACCTTCGGTGGGGAAGACAAGGACGCTACCTATAAATATGTAAAGAATGGAATAGAAGCTACTATAAAGAGCGGAGAATCTATCGTTCTGAAACATGGTGAGGTCATTACATTCGCTAAATTAATTGACGGTCTTACTTATACTGTTACCCAAGAGAGCTATGAGGGTGATGGCTATACGACAGAGCCAGAAATTCTAGTTTATAATGGAGCAATTGAAAAGAAAGTCATCACAGAGCTGAAATTTGTCAACACTCGGACGATATACGGCAGTCTGCTAATTGGTAATACAGTGACTGGAAGCGGTGGAGATATAAATAAGGAATTTGAGTATACAATCACCCTCGCTGGAGAAGATGCGGACAAAACATATATCTATATAAGGTCTGATGGAACTACAGGGACAATTAAATCCGGTGATACTATCACACTGAAACATAATGAGACAATCACTGTTAATAATCTACCTATGGGACTTACTTACATTGTCAAGCAAACTGATTACACTAACGATGAATATGTTACTAACCCAGAGGAGTTGACATATTCAGGCGGCATCGAAGAGGGGAAAACGACCGAAGCTAAGTTTGCTAATCATAGAGATTTACCAGGTGGTCTACGTGTTAGTAATATAGTAACTGGCAACGGCAGTGATACAAACAAGAAATTCGAGTATACAGTCATCTTCACGGGAGAAGGTGCAAACAAGACTTATAGTTTTACGAAGTCTGACGGTACTACAGGGACAATCCAATCAGGAGACAAGTTCCATCTCGAGCACGAACAGACAGTTATTATTGAAGGTATCTTAAAGGGCACTGGATATGTTGTAACACAAGTGGATTATACTGAGGGCGGTTATACAACAGAACCAACGGGCCTAGAGTATACAGGCACTATTGAGGCGAACAAAATCGCTGAAGCACCATTCGAGAATGCTAGGTATCTTCCAGGTACTTTGGCTTTAGAGCCAAAAATACAGAAGGTACGTGGAGATGGTAAGACACCTACAGAGTTGACTGCTACACTTACAGGGATGGATGGCAAGCCAATAGAGGGCGAGGAAATTGTGTTCAAACATGAGGATGGTACAGTAATTGGGAAGGCGATTACTAATAAAGATGGGAAGGCTAAAATTTCCTATACACCGCCAAAGTTAACTGAAACAACATCTAAGGAGCACGAAATCACTGCGGCTACCACAGCTACTAGTCCATCAGGTGTACCATATAACGAGGATAAGGCAATTGTAATTACAATGCCAGCAGCACTCACTGGTGTTCTACGAGACAATGAAACTGGATTAGTGATTCCTAATGTAGCCATTACGGTAAAGAACGTTAAGACTGGTGAAGTGCACACTATCACTACAGATTCGGAAGGGAAGTACTACCATCCAGTTCAACAAGATGAAGAGTATACAATTACTTATACTCGAATGGTCGATATTGGTGGGGTACAAACGCCTATTCCATTCACACAAAAGGCATTCATTGAGGACAATAACCCTACGATAGAGGGTAACCTAATTCCGGCAGAAATCACTGCCGTAGGTATCGTGCTATTTAAGCAGCCTGATGGCAAAACTGCACTGTTAAATGGTGCGTTTTCTGGTAAATTGCACATTTATTTAAAGGATGCATCTGGCAACTATATCTTAGAGAATGGTGCTCCCAAAGCATTCCCGTTAGATAGCAACGGTACTTTTTTAGCAGATGGTTTAACTACAGGTAATTACACGATGGAAGTACGATATGAATTTGAACCTGGTAAAGAATTGACGATTGCTAAGGGTAAAGTGCTTAAAGTAACAGCTAATGGCGAACTTAATATCTCCCAAGAGTTAGTTGATCCATATGGAACTGTGTATGACAAAAATACAAAAGCACCAATTGAGGGAGCTACTGTGACGTTGTACTATACAAATACACCTAGAAACATAGCTAAAGGAATCACTCCAGGTACAAAAGTAGTATTGCCTAAGATTCCAGGCTTTGCACCAAATGATAACGCTAGCCCAAGTCAGAATAGTGATGCAAACGGTCTCTATGCATATATGGTATTCCCAGAAGCGGATTACTATTTAGTTGTAACGAAAGACGGATATGAAACATTTACAAGCCCAACAATTTCTGTTGAATTGGACATTGTACAATTCAATGTACCGATGAAACCAGTTAGCTCTGGAGAAGGTAACCCAGGCCCTGGAGGAAATCCAGGAGACTCTGGAAGCAACCCAGGCCCTGGAGGAAATCCAGGAGAATCAGGAAACAACCCAGGCCCTGGAGGAAATCCGAGAGACTCTGGAAGCAACCCAGGCTCTGGAGGAAATCCGGGAGACTCTGGAAGCAACCCAAGCTCTGTAGGAAATCCGGGAGACTCTGGAAGCAACCCAAGCCCTGGAGGAAATCCAGGAGAATCAGGAAACAACCCAGGCCCTGGAGGTAATCCGGGAGACTCTGGAAGCAACCCAGGCTCTGGAGGAAATCCGGGAGACTCTGGAAGCAACCCAAGCTCTGTAGGAAATCCGGGAGACTCTGGAAATAACTCTGGTTTTGGAAGTAATTCCGAAGTTTCTGAAGACAAAACTGAACCAAATAGAAACAGTAAATCTGAAGACAGTAACAAACACAACAATAATAGCGGAGCAAGCAAAGAAAACAAACTAGATAATGTTCCAAAAACAGGTGATAATAGTATGCCACCAATTTTCTATATGGCTTTGGCGCTTATGTCTTTAATAATGCTAGGAATCCTCTTGTTTGGAAACAAGAAGAAAAATCATATTTAGTAAAGAGAAAGGTGTAAGGAAATGAGCAAAATAAAAAAAATTCTTATTGCCTTTTTCACAACTTTGCTCGTTTATTCACTAGTCTCTCTTGGTAGAAGTTATTTACAGGATTATGCAGAAAATCAACAAATAAAAGTGCTGGCAGAAATACGATATAAAGAAAATGATAAAGATGAGGTTGTAGAAGCAACCTCATCTTATATCCCTAATGTTATGCTTCCTGAATTTCAAGAACTTTACAATCAAAATTCGGATATCGTCGGGTGGCTGAAAATAGATGGCACCCGAATTGATTACCCGATAATGCAAAATCAACAAGATCCACAGTACTATCTCAATCATGGCTTTGATAAAGAGAAAAACAAAAATGGACTCCCTTTTTTGGATGAATACAGCCATATAGATGATTCAAATATTTTACTCATTCACGGACATCATATGAAAAGTGGGGCAATGTTTGCAGATTTGGTGAAGTATAAGAAGGAAAGCTACTATAAGGAGCATACAACAATACAATTCACTACGCTTTATGAACAGGAAGAGTATGAAATCGTTGCTGTTATTCTCTCGAAGGTATACAACAAAACGGATGACGTTTTTAAATACTATCAGATAGAGCATATAGAAACACCCATCGAGTTTGACTCATATGTTCAGAATATTGAACAACTCGCGCTTTATAACACTGGGGTGACAGCGCAATATGGTGACAAACTTATTGTTCTGTCGACATGTGAATATTCTAACGAGAATAGTCGGTTAGCAGTGGTCGCTCGAAAGCGAAGTTGACGATGGGGAAAACCTTAAAATTAATTATATTGTATTAATTTCATAACGAGTTGAAATTATGAATAACGAAACTCTAGAATCTTAGAAGGGATTCTAGAGTTTTTATTAGTTAATAAGCAATTAGTCTAAAATATGTTTAATGAATAAAACATGAACATTAATTAAGTATTTTACCCGAACTTTCGTATTTTTTTTATAAAAAATGTTCGGAAATAGGGTTGAAATCTGAAAAATGAAATGATATATTACGATTGTAAATTAAATAAGTCGTCGTATAATGTCGGGAATAAGGCCCGTGAGTTTCTACCAAGTTACCGTAAATAACTTGACTACGATTTTAGTTATATATACGAATGTATAGACACTAAATCTTTCACACAATACAGGTGATGAAATATCGTAGACATGCGACTAGTAGTAGAATAGTCAGTGTGTCTTTTTTTGTTTTCGATATTGAAGACGACCAACGGAGGATTTCTTTCAAATGAAAAAATATTTCATGTTCGATGAATTAGGAACGAATTATCGTCGGGAATTTCTTGGTGGCTTCACAACGTTCTTAGCAATGGCTTACATTTTAGTAGTAAACCCATTAACATTGACATTAGCAGATGTGAAGAATTTACCAGATGCTTTACGTATGGATTATGGGGCAGTATTTGTTGCAACTGCTGTGTCAGCAGCAATTGGTTGTTTTATTATGGGGCTCTTAGCGAAGTATCCTTTGGCTTTAGCGCCTGGTTTAGGGCTTAATGCATTTTTTGCTTATACAGTGGTACTAGTTAATGGTAGCCCATGGCAACATGCTTTAGCAGCAGTATTTATTTCAGGTGTTTTCTTCTTATTATTAACATTAACAGGTTTACGAGAAAAATTAATTAATGCTATCCCTATGGAATTAAAATTGGCGGTAGGTGCTGGTATTGGTTTATTCATTGCATTTATCGGAATGCAAAATGCGAAGATTATTGTTAATAATGATGCGACATTAGTTGGTATTGGTAATTTACGTGATCCCCAGGTATTACTAGCGATTTTTGGCATTATTGTTACAGTTATTCTGATGGTGCGTGGAATTAAAGGCGGCGTATTCTATGGTATGGTAATTACTTCAATTGTAGGTATGATTACTGGACAAGTTGGGTTACCAGAAAAAGTTTTTTCAGCACCACCTAGTATTTCACCAACATTCGGTGCATTATTCAGTGCCTTTTCTGATCCAAGCTTCTATACATTATCTATGCTGTCCGTAATTTTAACTTTCTTATTTGTTGACTTCTTTGATAATGCAGGAACATTAATGGCAGTTGCGAACCAAGCGGGATTAGTGAAAGATAATCGTTTACCCCGTGCTGGTAAAGCTTTAATTTCTGATTCAATTGCAACGATTGTAGGTTCCATTTTTGGTACATCTACAATCACATCTTATGTAGAATCCTCTTCAGGTGTAGCAGCCGGTGCACGTTCAGGTTTTGCTTCAATTGTGACGGGATGTTTATTCCTATTAGCACTCTTCATCTCTCCATTGTTAGGAGTTATTACTTCAGCTGTTACTGCTCCCGCATTAATTATAGTTGGAGTCCTAATGGTTGCTTCTTTAGGTCAAATTGCTTGGAATCGTTTTGAAATTGCTGTACCGTCATTTTTAACAATGATAATGATGCCACTAACTTACTCAATCGCAACAGGTATTGCAGTAGGCTTCATCTTCTATCCATTAACAATGATTATTAAAGGAAAAGCAAAAGAAGTAAATCCGATTATGTATGTGTTTGCGGTCATCTTCTTATTGTATTTAGCAACTTTATAAACAAAGGACTGTTCGTAAATTTTGGTTTTAACCATATTTGTGAACAGTTTTTTTATTGATTTAGTTAATTGATTACTATTCATTTTAAAGATGTATATATAGGAAGTAATTTAATTTATTTAGCTATTAAACTTCACAGAATTATTTTTCTTTTTAAATACAGTTGCATTACTAGAAGATTAATGATATATTTTAAAACGTTGTTACAAAAGCAAACGACAATCTTGAAAAATATTAACACAAACAGTTGACATAGAGTCAACACTGTGTTAAAGTGTAGAAAGTCACTTAAATGTGACGAGTTAATGAACCTTGAAAACTGAACTAGCAAAACATAATCAATATAGTTTTCAGTAGCTAGCTTTTGCTAGTGAACGAAAC
>NZ_DKJS01000041.1:0-30638 GCF_002455205.1 Lysinibacillus sp. UBA6686
CAAAGGCTTACCTATCCATATCCAATAAATCCCAGTACTTACTTGTGCAGTTATTGGCTAAAAAATTTAAAAACATTTGTGTTGTAGGGGATTCAGATCAATCAATTTATCGTTGGCGTGGGGCAGACATTGGTAATATCCTGTCCTTTGAAAAGGATTATCCAAATGCCAAGGTCATTATGCTTGAACAAAATTATCGTTCAACAAAACGCATCCTAAAAGCAGCAAATGACGTCATTCAAAATAATACAACACGTTACCCAAAAGAACTGCGTACAGAAAATGCAGAAGGTGAAAAAATCGTCTTGTACAAAGCGTATAACGAGCAAGAGGAAGCACAGTTCGTTATACAAACAATCCAACAGCTTATGAAAAAAGATAATCGCTCATTCGATGATTTTGCGATTTTATATCGTACAAATGCTCAATCGCGTGTTATGGAGGAAGTTCTTGTTAAATCCAATATAGCTTATCAAATTGTTGGTGGTACAAAGTTCTATGATCGTAAAGAGATTAAGGATTTGTTGGCTTATTTACGTCTGATTGCCAATAATGATGATGATTTATCGCTCGCACGTATTATTAATGAACCAAAGCGTAGTATCGGTGCTACCTCCTTTGAAAAAATGGCGCGCTACGCAATTGAACAAGATCGTTCAATTTTTGATGCTATGAATGACCTTGTGTTTATGGGGCTATCAGGCAAGGCTGCAAATTCAGCAGAGCAATTCTATGCGATGATTAAAGGCTTTACAGAGATGCAAGAATATTTATCGGTTACAGAAATGGTAGAGCAGGTGATCGAAAAATCTGGTTATCGAGCTATGTTACAAAATGAAAAAACCATTGAAGCAGAAAGCCGTTTAGAAAATATTGAAGAATTTTTATCAGTCACAAAAGCATTTGAAGAGCGTAGTGATGATAAGAGCTTAATAGCCTTCCTAACAGATTTAGCGCTTATTGCAGATATTGATGCATTAGATAAAGATGATACATCCAAAGGCAATATCATTTTAATGACAATGCATGCCGCAAAGGGTTTGGAATTCCCTGTTGTCTTTATCATTGGAATGGAAGAAAATATTTTCCCACATTCTCGTTCGCTTGATGATATGGATGAAATGGAAGAGGAGCGGCGTTTAGCGTATGTTGGCATCACGCGTGCAGAGGAGCGCTTGTATTTGACATGTGCACAAAGCCGAACGATTTTTGGTCGTTCTAGTTATAACAATGCCTCTCGTTTTTTACGTGAAATTTCAGAGGATATTATTGAATCTATTTCCAAGGGCGGCGCGAACCCTGAAGTTCCGTTTACAGCTAGTAACCGTTCAGCAGGTAATTATCAAAGGCGAACACTTGGAGACATTCAAAGAACGCAACCTGCGACCGCCCGTTTACAAGCAACAGGCGGAGACCAATTTGGCTGGAAGGCTGGAGATAAAGCCGTCCATAAAAAATGGGGAACAGGTATGGTTGTCAGTGTAAAAGGTGAGGGTGATAGTACCGAGCTAGATATCGCTTTTCCACAGCCAATCGGCATTAAGCGATTACTTGCACAATTTGCACCTATTGAAAAAGCGTAAGCGGAGGAACTAAAATGAACGAAATTGAACAACGCATTGCAGAATTAAA
This sequence comes from Lysinibacillus sp. UBA6686, assembly GCF_002455205.1. NCBI lineage: Bacteria > Bacillati > Bacillota > Bacilli > Caryophanales > Bacillaceae > Lysinibacillus > Lysinibacillus sp. UBA6686. The sequence goes on from NZ_DKJS01000041.1 coordinate 1,633, forward strand.
TAAATTACTGCATGAATATGGTCATGCATACTATGTGTTGGATCAACCTATCGTAGCAGATAGTGTCTATGATCAATTATTACATGAGCTTATTGCGCTAGAGGAAGCAAATCCCTCATTAATTTATCCTGATTCACCGACCCAACGAGTTGGTGGCGCAGTAGTAGAGGGCTTTAAAAAGGTAACGCATGATTTTCCTATGCTAAGCCTTTCTAATGCTTTTAATGAGGCAGATTTACGAGAGTTTGACCGAAAAGTGCGCCAAGCAATTGGTGATCACTTTTCCTATGTTTGCGAGCTGAAAATCGATGGTCTTGCTATTTCCTTGAAATATGAAAATGGTGTTTTTGTACAAGGAGCAACACGAGGAGATGGCATTGTAGGAGAAGATATTACGACGAACTTAAAAACGATTCGCGCGATACCTTTGCGTTTAAAGGAGCCAATCACAATAGAGGTGCGTGGTGAGGCTTATATGCCAAAAAAATCCTTTGAAGCATTAAACGCTCAGCGTGCTGATAATGGTGAGGAGCTGTTTGCTAATCCTCGAAATGCAGCTGCTGGCTCTTTACGTCAGTTAGATCCTAAAATTGCTGCAAGTCGTCAGTTATCAACATTCATTTATGCTATTGGCGGTGATGGTGAAGTATATGGCATCGATGGTCATGCAGAGATGCTTGATTATTTAGAGGGGCTAGGTTTCCCTTCCAATAAGGAACGTCAACGCTGTTCAACGATCGAGGAAGTATTAGCCTTTATCGATAAATGGACAGAAAACCGTTCGAATTTAGCTTATGAAATTGACGGCATCGTTATTAAGGTGGACCGTTATGCTCAGCAGGATGAACTAGGATATACAGCAAAAAGTCCTCGCTGGGCAATCGCTTATAAATTCCCTGCTGAGGAAGTAGTGACAACCTTACTCGATATTGATTTAACAGTTGGACGTACAGGTGTTGTAACGCCGACTGCCATTTTAACGCCTGTTCAAGTAGCGGGTACGACAGTTCAGCGTGCATCATTGCACAATGAAGATTTAATCCGCGAAAAGGATATTCGTATAGGGGATACAGTCATCATCCGCAAAGCTGGTGACATTATTCCACAAGTTGTAGGAGTGTTACTGGAGCAACGACCTGAAAATTCAGTGCCTTACGAGATGCCTAAAAATTGTCCGGTCTGTGATAGTGAGCTGATTCGTATCGAGGGTGAAGTAGCATTGCGCTGTGTAAATCCTGCATGTTTTGCACAAATTGCTGAAAGCATTAAATACTTTGTATCACGAAATGCAATGAACATTGATGGTCTGGGTGACAAAGTTGTTGAGCAATTATTGCGTGCGGATTTAATTCATGATGTATCAGATTTATATCATTTAACCGTTGAACAACTTGTTGAGCTTGAACGAATGGGTGAAAAATCAGCAACAAATTTGGTGCATGCTATTCAAGCCTCAAAGGAAAATTCAATGGAGCGCTTATTGATTGGACTAGGGATACGACATGTTGGTGAAAAAGCTGCAAAAATAGTGTCCGAAACATATGGAACGATGGAGGCAGTGATGGCAGCAACAGAGGAGCAGCTAGTTGAAATTTATGAAATTGGCGATAAAATGGCTTCTTCTCTTGTCGAGTATTTTTCAAATGAGGATGCACGTGCAGTAATTGGTCGTCTAGCGGAAGCAGGCGTCAATATGATGTATAAAGGTAAAAGGGTAGAGGTAACTGTAGGAGATAATCCTTTTGCAGGTAAAACAATTGTCTTAACTGGTAAACTTGAGCAATTGACACGTAACGAAGCAAAGGCGAAAATAGAAGAGTTAGGTGGAATTGTTACAGGGAGTGTCAGCAAAAAAACAGATCTTGTCATCGCAGGGGCTGATGCTGGTTCTAAACTAACAAAAGCTGAGCAGTTAGGTATTGAGGTTTGGAATGAGGACAGCCTGATTGAACAACTCAACCTCGTTTAACAATTTAGATGTAACTTGATGTATTGTCTTAACAGCTTTGACAGAAAGCTAAGGCATTTTAATTGCATGCCAGCTTTCTGTTCACAAGTACAAATTCATCAAAATTGAATTTCAGTAAAGGAGTATTAAAATAATGAAGTCATTTCGACTCATTCCAGCAATGATCGCTGCTACAATGCTAGTCGGCTGTGTACCTACTAAGAAGGACACAGAGCTTACACAGGAGACACAAAAGGAAAAAGCGGAAACAACAATTATTCCAAGCTTCAAGATAGATGAATCCTATTACAAGCTGCTAACTCCCTACAAAGAAAGTGCTAGTAGAGGTTTGGTAGTTTCTAATATTTATACAAAATATGATATGAAGGAAGTAGAAACAGGCCTGATGCGCCTTTCTCAGAATGAGTTTGACACAGAAAATTTTTTCTTCCAGGAGGGTCAATATTTAGCTAAAAGCACTGTGACTAATTGGCTGAAGCGTAGTTCTCAAGAAAAGGATGGTTTAAATCCTCCAGCAACGGAATCTATGCCAGCAGAGGAACGTGCAAAAAAGGCACCCATTTATTTATCGCATATAGTTGAGCAGAATTATTTAACTAAAACAAAAGATAATAAAGTGAAATTAGGTGGAATTTCAATTGGACTTTCCTTAAACTCTATTTATTATTATCAAAAAGTAAAATATGGGGAGTATTATGAGGAGCCAATACCGGAATCAGCACTTGTTGAACAAGGGAAGAAAATGGCTTCTGAAATTGTTTCTCGTTTAAGAGATCGTGAAGAATTGAAAGATGTCCCGATTGTAGTAGGCTTATTTAAACAAAAAGCTAATAATGATATTATTCCAGGGACATATTTTAGCTATGGCGTTGCAAAAGCTGGACAAAATGATGTAGCTGATTGGCAAGCGATTGATGAAGAATATGTCCTATTCCCAACCGATGAATCGAAGGATGTTTATCGAGAGGATAGCAATAACTTTAAGAAATTTAAACTGGATATCGATCAATATTTTTCTAACTATACGAGTGTGATAGGAACAGGCTTCTACCAAAATAAAGAAATTCAAAAGCTAAAAATTGAAGTACCCATTCAATTCTTCGGTCAAGCAGAAATTATTGGTTTTACCCAATATCTAACTGGTGTTCTCATGAATTATTTCGGAAATACCAATGTTGAGGTAAGCATTACTTCGATAAACGGCCCAGAGGCGTTAATTATTAAGAAATCGAATGATAAAGAACCTTATGTGCATATCTATGAATAAAATATAGTCAGCTCTGTGCTGGCTATATTTTTATGTATCCATCCATCCAAAGAAAAGCTATAAAGTGAAAGGATAGAAATAATGAAGAAATTGTTACACCTATAAGAGACAACACTCTGTCATAGTAGTGAAAGTTTCTATATTTTTGGTGAAAGTTGTGATTTTTAATAGGAAAAATGTTATGATTATTTGTATGGTTAACTTTATTCAACCCTATTGTTATCAAGAAAAACAATGATTTGAATGTGTATTCGGAGGTGTGGAAAATGGCAAAATTAACAAAAGAGGAAGTTAAGCACGTTGCAAATTTAGCACGTCTTGCTATAACAGAAGAGGAAGCAGAAAAATTTGCTGAACAGCTTGGTAAAATTACAGACTTCGCAGAGCAATTAAACGAGCTAGATACGACGAATGTTGAACCAACAACTCACGTGCTACCACTAGTAAACGTAATGCGTGAAGACGTGGCAACAAAAGGCTTAGACCGCGAAGTAATGATGTTAAACGTAAAAGAACAAGAAGATGGTCAAGTAAAAGTACCAGCTATCATGTAATACTAAAAAATAGGAGGATTCCTCATGACGTTATTTGAACGTTCAGCAAAGGAGCTACAAGCTGACATTAAAGCGGGTAACTTAACTATCGCTGATTTAACAAAAGAAGCATATGAACGAATTGCCAAGCTTGATGGCGATGTACAAGCTTTCCTTGCTTCGAATGAAGAAAAAGCAACTGCACAAGCAGCTGAAATGGACAAAGTACCATTTGAAGAGCGTGGACCACTTTTTGGCCTTCCTATCGGTGTGAAAGACAACATCGTAACAGAAGGCTTAGAAACAACATGTGCTTCTAAAATTCTAGAAGGCTTTATGCCAATATATGATGCAACTGTAGTAAAAAAGCTACGTGATGCCGGAATGGTAACGATCGGTAAACTAAATATGGATGAGTTCGCAATGGGGTCTTCCAATGAAAACTCATACTATAAAACAACAAAAAATCCTTGGAACTTAAACCACGTACCAGGTGGTTCTTCAGGTGCATCTGCCGCAGCAGTAGCAGCAGGGGAAGTACCATTCTCACTTGGTTCTGATACGGGTGGTTCTATCCGTCAACCAGCAGCTTATTGCGGTGTGGTGGGGATGAAGCCTACATATGGTCGTGTATCGCGTTTTGGACTAGTAGCATTTGCATCTTCTTTAGATCAAATCGGACCAATTACACGTAATGTTGAAGACAATGCTCTTTTACTTGAGGCAATCGCAGGTTTAGATCCTAATGATTCAACGTCTGCAAACGTAGAAGTACCAAACTATGCAGCAGCACTAACTGGTGATGTCAAAGGCTTACGCATCGCTATACCAAAAGAATTTCTTGGTGAAGGTGTTGGTGAAGCAGCACGTCAGTCAGTTTTAGATGCGTTAGAAGTATTAAAAGGCTTAGGTGCTACAGTAGAAGAAGTCTCACTTCCTCACTCTAAATATGCACTGGCTGCTTACTATATCTTATCTTCTTCTGAAGCGTCCTCGAACCTTTCTCGATTTGACGGTATCCGCTATGGTTTCCGCGCAGAAAACGTTACAAATTTAATGGACCTTTATAAAGAAACACGTGCTCAAGGCTTTGGTGATGAAGTAAAACGTCGTATTATGCTTGGAACTTACTCATTAAGTGCTGGTACGTATGACGCTTATTACAAAAAAGCACAACAAGCACGTACATTAATTAAAGCAGACTACGACAAAGTATTTGAAGACTTTGACGTAATCATTGGGCCTACATCTCCAACACCGGCATTCAAAATTGGTGAAAACGTAGATGATCCTATGACAATGTATGCAAACGATATTTTAACAATCCCAATGAACTTAGCGGGCGTACCTGCCATTTCAATTCCTTGTGGCTTTGAAAATGGCCTACCACTAGGTTTACAAATTATTGGTAAATACTTCGATGAAGCAACTATTTACCGTGTAGCTCATGCTTTTGAACAAGCAACGGAGTTCCATAAACAAGTTCCTCAAATGTGGGAGGGAAAATAACATGAACTTTGAAACAGTCATTGGTTTAGAAGTACACGTTGAGTTAAAAACAAACTCAAAAATCTTCTCTCCAGCACCAGCTCATTTCGGTGCTGAACCAAATACAAATACAACAGTTATTGACTTAGGATATCCTGGTGTCCTACCAGTTCTTAATAAAAATGTGGTAGATTTCGCAATGCGTGCTGCTCTTGCACTAAACATGGAAATCGAGCAAGAAACGAAATTTGACCGTAAAAATTACTTCTATCCAGACAATCCGAAAGCTTATCAAATCTCACAATTCGATAAACCAATCGGTAAAAACGGCTGGATTGATATTGAAGTAGACGGCTATACAAAACGTATCGGTATTACGCGACTTCATATGGAAGAGGATGCTGGGAAGCTTTCACATGCTGGTGACCACTCATTAGTTGACTTTAACCGTCAAGGTACACCACTGGTAGAAATCGTATCTGAGCCAGACATTCGTACACCAAATGAAGCCTATGCATATCTAGAAAAATTAAAATCCATTATCCAATATACAGATGTATCAGACTGTAAAATGGAAGAAGGTTCACTACGTTGTGACGCTAACATTTCAATACGTCCATATGGTCAAGAGGAATTTGGAACGAAGACAGAGCTTAAAAACCTTAACTCCTTCAACTTTGTTCGTCGTGGTTTAGAGCATGAGGAGTTACGCCAAGCAGATGTTCTTCTTTCTGGTGGTGTTATCGAGCAAGAAACGCGCCGCTTCGATGAAAAAACAGGTAAAACAATCCTTATGCGTGTAAAAGAAGGAACAGACGATTATCGTTATTTCCCTGAGCCTGACTTAGTTCGTCTTTCTATTGATGACGCATGGCTAGAGCGTGTAAAATCAGAAATTCCAGAGCTTCCAGATGCACGTAAAAAACGTTACGTTGAAGAATTAGGCTTAACACCATATGATGCAGGAGTTCTTGTTATTTCAAAAGAAATCTCAGACTTCTTCGAGGCAATGGTAGCTAACGGTGCAGATGCTAAGCTTTCTGCCAACTGGTTAATGGGTGATGTTTCTGCTTACTTAAATGCAGAGCAAAAGGATCTTAAAGACACTGCTTTAACGCCAGAAAATCTTGCTGAAATGGTGAAATTAATCACTGATGGTACAATTTCTTCTAAAATCGGTAAAAAAGTGTTTGCCGAATTAGTTGAAAATGGAGGCTCCGCACAAGATATCGTCAAGGCAAAAGGTTTAGTTCAAATTTCTGATGAAGGTGCATTACTTGCCATTGTTACAGAGGTTCTTGACAATAATGCACAATCAATCGAAGACTTTAAAAATGGTAAGGATCGTGCTATCGGCTTCTTAGTAGGTCAAATTATGAAGGCTACAAAAGGCCAAGCAAACCCTCCAATGGTCAATAAATTATTACAACAAGAAATTGCAAAGCGTTAAAAAAAGATGGTGCTAGGCTAAGCCTTAGTACCATCTTTCCTTTTTATAGTTTGGCTTACACTTAATTTTCATCCAGATCAAGTGAAGAGCGATACAATTGCCGAGCATTAAGTTAAATTTTCGATAATCGTTGCAAGTGTTGCCACTTCGTAGATCTTGTGGTAAATAAATATCGTCCCGTTTTTCGATCATTACAACGGAAATTTATACCTCCTCTTTTATCTACCGCTTATGTACGATGTTCTATAATATAATAGCTTATCTATAAATTATAGGTTATAAATAAAGAAGTTCATTATTTTTATCTTTATTCAGTAGAAGACTCCCACCCCTACAGGTGCGAAATTGATAAAGCTTTACAGTTGTCTAAAAAGAGTATTCATAGCAAAATATAGAATAGAAAATAAAAACATTAGGGGGATACCAACGATGAAAACAGAGCAACAATATTTTAATGAAGCAATATCAATTCAGCAATATATGGATAACATGACAACGCTAAAAGAGGAGAGCCTTCGCATTTATGATGGCTTTGAAGTGCCAACAAATGATGGCTTTGTCGAGCTGCTAAAAGACAAGCATCCTAAAATTTTAACAATTACAGAGGATTGGTGTGGTGATGCTATGCTAAACAATCCGATTATTCGCCGAATTGCAGAAGCGGCAGGCCTAGATATGCGTGCTGTACTACGTGATGAGGATACAAATTTAATTGATCGCTATTTAACAAATGGTGGTCGCGCTATTCCAATTTATCTTTTACTAGATGATGCTGGACAGGTTATCGGCAAATGGGGACCTCGTGCACCACAATTACAGGAACTAGTAGTGAGCAAACGAGCAGGACTACCCGATAAAGAAGATCCTACATTTGAAGATGCTCAAAAGGCATTATATGCAGAAATTCGTGAGGAAAATATAACGAATCAATCCTATTGGACATTTGTTTATGAAGATTTTAAAAAACAAGTGACATCAGTTTTGAAGTAGTCGTTAATTGAGAGGCATCTGCTATTTATACAGTGCAACATTTCGGCGAATAATTCGTTGAATGAAATAGAATCTTATGAAGCAGGAAGGTATGTTATGAAACGAGCAAGAATCATTTATAATCCTACATCTGGACGAGAGGTATTTAAAAAGCATCTACCAGAAGTATTGGAAAAACTAGAGGTAGCAGGCTATGAGACATCTTGTCATGCAACAACTTGTGAAGGCGATGCAACCATTGCGGCAAAAAATGCAGTAGAACGTGGCTTTGATATCATTATTGCAGTTGGTGGGGATGGCACATTAAATGAAGTTGTTTCAGGTGTGAGCCCATTCGAAAAACGTCCAAAAGTTGGTTTAATTCCGATGGGCACAACAAATGACTTTGCCCGTGCAGTGCATATACCCCGAAATATTGAAGATGCTGTCGATATTATTATAAAGGGTGATACGTTGCCAGTGGATGTAGGTTTATTAAATGGGGAACGCTATTTCATCAATATTGCTGCTGGTGGTCGCATTACCGAGTTAACCTACGAAGTACCAAGCAAAATGAAAACAATGCTCGGGCAGCTAGCTTATTACTTAAAAGCAGTAGAAATGATTCCATCCCTCAAGGCTTCTCACATGCGTATTGAATATGATGGTGAGGTTTTCGATGGCGATGCAATGATGTTTTTATGTGGTTTAACAAATTCAGTGGGTGGCTTTGAAAAGCTTGCACCAGACGCAAGCATCAATGATGGATACTTTACGTTATTAGTATTGAAAAAAGTAAGCCTCCCTGAATTTATTCAGCTAGCCGCAATGGCTTTAAGAGGCGAGCATTTAAATGATGATCGAGTAATTTATAAAAAAGCTAGTGTGGTAAAAGTGACAACAGAAGATGAAATACATCTAAACCTAGATGGCGAATATGGTGGAGATGCACCTGCCACGTTTGAAAATCTAAAACGCCATATTGAAATTTTTGTACCACTTGCAGATATTCGTGAGGAAGATCGTATTTTAATTGAATAAATAAACCAAGGAGCTTTCTTGTGCTTAATCCAGTGCAAGAAAGCTTTTCTTTTGATTTTAAGTGTGATTGATTAATTGGAGGATCAATTTGGATATTCTTTGCTCAATGGTGAAAGAAAGAGCTTAACAAGAGTACTGGACTAGTGAGAGTAAGCTTAAAAAGAGATGATTCTGCCCGATAGTCAAAGGAAAACACTCAAAAAAGCATGCTATTCATTAATGGATTAAAATTACTTAAGTTTCAATTTTTCATCTAATTATGGTTCTAAAAAACCGCTCAATTTTTTGGTGTTAATTCCCATGAATAGGTTAAAATTCATGAAGATCATTGATTGTGAATGAATTAAGAAAAATGTTTGGCAAATGTGCGTATATTACTTGAACAAAATTTGAAACCTTTATAATAGGCTGAAATTTCGGTCCGTTTTAAAGGTTTTTTTCGTTGTAATAGTGGAAAATGGGGGTATAGCTAAGGGAAAGGAAGTGTTGCCTTTGTATAAGTCACAGGAAAGAAAGCTCATTTGGCTAAGCTTCGGTGTTGCAATTATTATGCTACTTTCCATTCTTGGAAGAATATTTGGAAGTTAGGGGGCAATGAGATGATTAATGAATCAGCAGTCTTTTGGAGTAGAGCATTAACAGAGCTAACATTATCGTTCCATATTATTTATGCAACGATTGGTGTGGGTGTCCCGTTAATGATTATGATTGCTCAATGGACTGGGTATAAAAAGAATGATGAGCATTATATCTTAATGGCAAGACGTTGGGCACGTGGTTTTGTTATTACTGTGGCAGTCGGTGTAGTAACAGGGACTGCAATTGGCTTACAGTTATCGTTATTATGGCCAAACTTTATGCAACTTGCTGGTCAAACAATTGCGTTACCACTTTTTATGGAAACGTTTGCATTTTTCTTTGAAGCCATTTTCTTGGGAATTTATTTGTACACATGGGATCGCTTTGATAGTCAGAGAAAGCACATGTTGCTACTAATTCCTGTAGCTGTTGGTGCATCTATGTCCGCTGTGTTTATTACGATTGTCAACGCATTTATGAACGCACCACAAGGCTTTGATATTGTAGATGGGCAGCTAGTGAATATCCAACCATTTTTAGCAATGTTTAATCCAGCAATGCCAACAAAGGTAGCTCATGTTCTTGTGACAGCCTATATGACATCAGCATTTGTCTTAGCAGCAATTGCAGGATACCGTATGCTTCGAGGTTCTAAGCATGTGTACCATAAAAAATCATTATTATTACTGATGAAGATAGGCCTGATTTTCTCTATTGCAGCCGCAATTATCGGAGATTTTTCAGGAAAGTACTTAGCAGAATATCAGCCAGAAAAATTAGCAGCAGCTGAATGGCATTTTGAAACCGAAGATAAAGCTTCACTTATACTTTTTGGTGTGTTAGATGGTGAGGAAGTGAAATATGCCATAAAGGTTCCATATGCCCTTAGTATTTTGGCTTATAATAATCCAACTGCAAAGGTCATTGGTTTAGACCAATTTGCAGAGGAAGACCGTCCCCCTCTGTATATTCACTATCTCTTTAATATTATGGTGTTTATCGGCATGTTCATGGTGCTTGTTTCACTGCTCTACGTGCTGGGGAAAGCACGTGGCTGGCAATTTATCCACACACGTTGGTTTAGATGGGTTATTGTCGCAGGAGGGCCACTTTCTATCATTGCTATTGAAGCTGGCTGGTGGCTCGCAGAAGTTGGACGACAACCTTGGATTTTATATGGTTTAATGCGAACACCAGAGGGAGCAACTACAAGTGATCATGTAGATTTAATGATGCTATTATTTACTGGTGTATATGCTGTATTGGCAATAGGGAGTATTGTGGTTTTGGTTCGTATGTTCAAAAAGAATCCAATTGAACGTGAAATTGAAGATCGCCATTCTGAAAAAGGCGGTGATTTCCTATGACATTAGAGATTTTAGGTATATCAGTACTATGGATTTTCCTATTCGGCTATGTCATTGTCGCTTCGATTGATTTTGGAGCAGGCTTCTTTAATGCCTATAGTCTACTCATTGGGAAAAATCATATTTTAACAAATATTATTAAGCGTTATTTATCACCTGTTTGGGAAGTGACGAATGTCTTTTTAGTATTTTTCTTTGTTGGGATTGTAGGATTCTTCCCACAAACAGCCTTTTATTATGGAACGATTTTACTTGTGCCAGTTAGTATTTCACTTGTGCTCCTTGCAATACGAGGCTCTTACTATGCGTTTGAATCATACGGCTCGCGGGGACATATTGGATACACACTGACATATGGTGTAGCAGGCTTACTTATCCCAGCCTCTCTATCCGTAGTATTTGCGATTGCTGGTGGGGGATATGTTGACATTGTAAACGGGCAACCCGTCTTAAATTATTGGACGCTCTACACAAGTGCTTTTGCCTGGAGTATTGTCGTTTTGAGCATAGCTGCTGTACTTTATATTTCAGCTGTATTTTTAACATGGTATGCCCATAAAGCAAAGGATAAGGAAGCCACAAATCTAATGCGAAAATATGCGCTTATCTGGGCCGCACCTTTAATGGTTAGTGCGCTTGGCATTATGTATGAAATGAAAGCCATCAACCCAGAGAGCTATAATCATATGGTTGATTTATGGTGGCTCTTTGCCATTTCAGCAGTACTATTTATTATTACGGTACTATTAATAGCGATGCGAAAAAATTATGGTCTGGCTGTAGGCCTATTGATTGCCCAATTCGCAGTAGCATTCTTTGCCTATGGTATCGCACAATATCCATATTTACTGTACCCATATTTAACAATTTATGATAGCTTCACCAGCACTCAAATGGCGATTGCACTCGTGATTGCATTTATTTTGGGATTATGTCTGCTTATTCCATCACTATTTTTATTGCTAAAGTTATTCTTATTCAACAAAAATTATGTGACAGGAAAAGAAGACAATCATGCATAGGAGGAAAGAATAATGGAAAAGTTTCTTATGTTTTATGCGCCATTTATTGTAGTAATTCTAGGAATTATCGCTGCGTTTTGGTGGGCACCCAAAGATCGTCATATAGCAAAAGAACAGGAAGAGAGTCGCGAATAGCGGCTCTTTTTTCTGCAGAGTAGGGCTGATTAGATTTGTTCAGTTAAAGGAAAGAAGAATTGCTCAGGTAGCAGAAAGAACTGCTCAGGCAAATAGGAGAACCGCTCAGGGCGAAGTGAGATCTGCTCGGGTTAAGAGGATAATCGCTCAGGTAGTAGAAAAATCCGCTCGGGTCAAGAGAAGAATTGCTCAGGTAGGAGAAAAATCCGCTCGGGTCAGGAGGAGAATTGCTCAGTAGCAGAAAGAACTGCTCGGGCCAAGAGAAGAGTCGCTCAGGTAGGAGAAAAATCCGCTCGGGTCAGGAGGAGAATTGCTCAGGTAACAGAAAGAACTGCTCTGGCCAAAAGAAGAGTCGCTCAGGTAGCAAAAGAAACTGCTCAGGCAAAGAGTAGTTCTGGTCATCTACCCAGATAAATTACGCCAATCTGATTTACTCTGCTCATAAGATAGTTTCCCAATAACAAGCCTTGTTCTTTTTTCATGCGCCAACACATGCTACAATAAGAAGATTGAAATGGAGGATGTATGAATGTCAGCACCCGTGAAAAAAAATGATCGACTAACAGTTTATATAGAAGATTTAACACATGACGGCAATGGCGTGGCAAAGGTTGAGGGCTATTCGCTATTTATACAGGGCGCACTTCCTAACGAAACAGCTCAAATCCATGTGTTGAAAACCTTAAAAAATTACGGCTTTGCCAAAGTTGTAGAAATTATCAAGCCGTCTCCTGATCGTGTGGATGCACCTTGTGACTATTTCCAGCAATGTGGTGGCTGCCAATTACAGCATTTATCTTATGAGGGGCAGCTAAAATGGAAAGAAAATATGGTACGGAACGTTATGCAACGTATTGGTAAAATTAATGCGCCAGTTCTTCCAGTTAAAGGTATGAAAGAGCCTTGGCATTACCGTAATAAAGCGCAAATCCCTTTTTCCGTAAATGAAGCAGGACAAGCAATAGCAGGTTTTTATAAAACGAAGACGCATAGCATTGTCGATATGGAACGTTGTTTAATTCAAACAGGTGAAGCGGATGCTATTCTTGCTGGCTTGAAAAAGGAGTTAGCCGCAACGGGTATCCTACCATACAATGAGCTATCACATGAGGGAATGCTACGTCACGTAATCATTCGTACAGCTCGTGCAACTGGGGAAATCATGGTTGTACTCGTTACGAAAAAGAAAAAGTTCCCTCAAAAAGAGGCAGCCGTTGCGATAATACAAAAGCTTTTACCGAATGTCACATCAATTATGCAAAACATCAACAGTAACAAAACAAATGTCATTTTCGGTGATGAAACCATAAATCTATGGGGCAAGGATGTTATTATCGATACAATTGGTGATGTATGCTTTGAAATTTCAGCTCGTTCATTCTATCAAGTAAACCCTGAACAGACTGAAGTTCTTTACAAGCAAGCACTAGACTACGCTGATCTACAGGGTGACGAACGAGTAATTGATGCCTACTGTGGAATCGGTACTATTTCTCTATTCCTTGCTCAAAAAGCAAAGGCAGTCATGGGCGTAGAAATTGTCCCACAAGCTATTGAAGATGCCAAGCGTAACGCAGCGCTGAACGGCTTTACAAATACGTATTTTGAGACAGGTCCAGCAGAAGAAGTAATTCCACGTTGGTATAAGGAAGGCAAAGAAGCCGATGTGCTTGTTGTAGACCCACCACGTAAAGGGTGTGATGAGGCACTTTTAAACACCATTTTAGAGCAACGTCCGAAGCGGGTTGTCTATGTATCATGTAATCCAGCCACACTTGCGCGCGACCTACGTATTCTGGAGGATGGCGGCTATCAAACACAGGAAATTCAACCAGTTGACATGTTCCCGCACTCCACACATTGCGAAGCCGTAGCGTGGTTAAAGTTAGTTTAATGAAATGATAAAAGAACGAATTTCTAGTAGGAAATTCGTTCTTTTTCGGTACATAAATGGATTAAAGGTATTTTCGAAGAAATTATAATGAAGTAAAATTTTTTATGGAGGCGGACTATGAAGACAGAATTTATTATAACCGTAGTTATCATTTTAGGAATGGTAATTGTAATAGACAAAATATACGAAAAAATTAATATAGAAAATTATTCTCCTATTTGGGAGTATTTTTCTAAAGCCATCCTCTATGGGTTTATTGCTAGCGTTACATTATTCTATGGAAAGGAATCACTAAGAGATGTTAATGCACTAGAATGGGCCATCATTGCAGTTTCAGCAATAGAAGGGATAGGGAACTATATTAATTATGTAAAAGAATCAAAAAGGAGAAAAGAAGAAAAAAGAAAGACTTGAGGTAATCAAACTTGGCTACATAATGAAATAATTCTTCAAAGAGTCGTTTATCAAGGTTTTGTAAGTGAATGTAAAAGATACAGTAATTAGCAGAGTCAATTTTACCCACCAGTACCTAAAAAAATTTTGGATTAAAATACCATAAAAATGTTAGTAACATAACATTTTTATGGTATTTTTTCTATGTCAATATTTATGTTAATTAGCAATGATTATACTAATTGTCTTTATGGTAGTTAACAACTTGACAGAAGTTTAAATGGGGAGTACGATACATTAGTCGCTAAAAAACTATTGCGAAGTAACATATTTTCAAAATGCAATACTTATTTTAGATTTTAATTTAAATAAGTAAAAGGTAGGTGCAAAAATGAAAAATCTAGTAAGTAAAAAAGATGACCTATTACACAACTTTTTAGGAATATATTTATTAGCTGTTTTAATGCTATGGTTTAAAACATATATTAGTCAACTATCACAATTTGACCTAGGCTTAGAGGGAGTCTTTCAACAATTCCTTTTATTAATAAATCCACTAGGTTCAGCAATGCTATTTCTTGGATTTTCATTTTTATTTAGAGGAAAACGAAAATATACATCACTTGTTATAATTTACACTTTGATGTCTATACTTTTATATGCCAATATTGTTTATTACCGATTTTTTAGTGATTTCATTACATTACCTACACTTTCCCAAACTCAGAACTTTGGAGATTTAGGTGGTAGTGTTCTCTCACTATTAAAATCTTATGATATCTTGTTCTTTGTGGATGTATTTGTCATGTTTTATCTACGATTTTCAAGAAAAATACAAAAAGAGTCTAATCGTTTAGGTTATAAAAAAGCAACGGCAATCATTGCATTTGCATTGGCTATATCCGTCCTAAATTTAGGACTAGCTGAAGCTGATCGTCCGCAATTATTATCTCGAGGTTTTGATAGAAACTATATTGTGAAATATCTAGGAATGTATAACTATACGATTTATGATTCAGTCGAAACGATGAAAGCATCTTCACAAAGAGCTTTGGCGGATAGTAGTGATATTACAGAAGTAATTAACTATACAAAATCAAACTATGCCAAACCTAATGCAAAATATTTTGGTGCAGCAAAAGGAATGAACGTTATCTATTTACATTTAGAATCATTCCAAAATTTCCTTATCAATTATAAATTAAACGGTGAAGAAGTTACGCCATTTTTAAATTCATTAACTAAAGATAAGAATACAATGTATTTTGATAATTTCTTCCATCAAACAGGTCAAGGTAAAACGTCCGATGCAGAATTTATGCTGGAAAATTCTTTATTTGGGTTACCTCAAGGTTCTGCTTATATTACAAAAGCACAAAATACGTACCAGGCAGCTCCTAGTATTTTAAAAGATCATGGTTATACATCTGCTGTATTCCACGGTAATAACGGAAGCTTCTGGAACCGAAATGTGATTTATAAATCATTTGGATACGACAAATTCTTTGATGCTAGTTATTATAATACAGATTCTTCAGGTGATATGGCTGAGTATGGTGTGTTAGATAAACCTTTCTTTGAACAATCTCAAAGTCTTTTAAGTTCCTTACCACAACCTTTTTATACAAAATTAATTACGGTAGGGAATCACTATCCATATAAAATGGATCAAAATTTAGTAACGATTGATAAAGCTAATACTGGAGATCCTAGTGTTGATAATTATTTCCAAACTGCTCGTTATGCTGATGAAGCAATCGAACAGGTTTTCAATCAACTAAAAGAATTAGGCTTATATGATAATACGATGATTGTTCTTTATGGTGACCATTATGGTATTTCTGATAATCATAATACAGCGATGGAACAAGTGATTGGCAAAGAAATTACACCATTTGAAAGTGCTAATTTACAACGCGTACCATTATTTATACATGTTCCAGGAATGCAAGGAGGAACTGACCATACTTATGGAGGCCAAACAGACCTTCTTCCGACGGTATTACATTTACTAGGAATTGATACGCAAAAATTTGTTCAATTTGGTTCAGATTTATTATCAGAAGAGCATGATGAAATTGTGCCATTTAGAAATGGTGATTATGTCAGTCCAACAATTGCTTCAATTAATGAAAAGTTTTATGATAATAAAACAGGATTATTACTAGATGATAGTCAATTAGAGTCTGCGAAAACGATCAAAAATGAAGTAGATCATAAGTTGCATTTGTCTGATAAAGTTGTGAATGGTGATTTATTGAGATTCTATACACCAAAGGGTTATACACCAGTTGATCCTTCTCAGTATAATTACTCCAAAGATGAGAATGTAGAATCGAATTAATAGTTTCAATTTATGGGCAGTTCAAGAAAATGTGTGTTATCTTGAATTGCCTTTTTATATGTTATTTTTGGATAAGAATTAAAAGGCATTGGATACTTTGTGAAGCAGTGTCGGGTTGGAGTTGGCGTAATAGGAAAGCAGTGGATATAGAAAAATCTATACCATCTGCTTTTTTGCGATTTTCATAATATTTTTTACAAATAATAAATGTCCAAAAGTACTTGTGTTTGATAATAAGTTATTAAGCATGATATAAGTGTAAAAGATACTTTTTATTTTTTATAGTTGAGAGGATTTGGATTTGAAATGATAGATAATTTTTGGCGTGATTTACCACGACCATTTTTCGTACTTGCACCGATGGAAGATGTGACAGATGTTGTTTTTCGTCACGTAGTAAGTGCAGCAGGTCGACCAGATGTATTTTTCACGGAGTTTACAAACTCGGATAGCTATTGTCATCCTGAAGGCATGAAAAGTGTGCGGGGCCGTTTGATTTTTACAGAAGATGAACAGCCGATGGTGGCTCATATTTGGGGAGATAATCCCGAATATTTCCGTCAAATGAGTATTGGTATGGCAGAGCTTGGATTTAAAGGCATTGATATTAATATGGGCTGCCCTGTACCGAATGTGGCTACAAGAGGAAAAGGAAGTGGCCTGATTTTACGTCCAGACATTGCAGCGGAACTTATTCAAGCAGCAAAAACGGGCGGGTTGCCTGTTAGTGTGAAAACACGACTTGGCTATAAGGATGTAGATGAGTGGGAAGAGTGGCTAACGCATATTTTAAAACAGAATATTGCCAATCTTTCTATTCATTTACGAACAAGAAAGGAAATGAGCCAAGTAGATGCGCATTGGGAGCTTATTCCTGAAATCAAAAAATTACGTGACCATATTGCACCAAATACGCTACTTACCATCAATGGAGATATTCCTGATCGTCAAACAGGGCTGGAGCTTGCGAAAGCATATGGGATTGATGGCGTTATGATTGGCCGAGGTATTTTTAAAAATCCCTTTGCTTTTGAAAAAGAGCCGAAAGAGCATAGCAGTAAAGAATACCTAGATCTTTTGAGATTGCAGCTCGATCTTCAAGATCAATATGCGGAAGTACTGCCTCGTTCCATCACAGGGCTTCATCGCTTTTTCAAAATCTATGTCAAAGGATTCCGTGGGGCTGGTGAATTAAGAAATCAATTGATGAATACGAAATCAACAGATGAAGTGCGTGCATTGCTTGATAGCTTTGAAAAAGAATATTGATGAATACTATAACATAAATTTAAAATGCTTCTAATTCCTGATGTTATTAGGAGTAAATTACTAAATGTCGACAAAAATTGACAAGTCATTTATAATGTAATTGTAATATATCAATGTGATGTTAGTATTATTTTTATAAAATAGAAAAAGGCAAACTTATCGAAAGGTAAGGACGCAAAGCTACGAGTCTAAAATCCCCTTGGATAATGATAGTCGGGTTGCCAAAATAATAAGTGTTTTTTGGCTATCCTAATTCTGTTCAAGGATAGTTTTTTTGTTGAAAAAATAAAAGAACAAACGACAATCAATCATAGTGATAGATGTAATGAAATGTTTATATTTATAAAATAATACTAACAATATCAAATAAAGAATAAAAAGGAGATTTGAGATGATAGTCGTTGATAATGAAAAATATAAAATGGCAATTTATGAGGCAAAAAAAGAAGTACACGTTCAAATAATAGGGTTTATTAAAGCCGCTCTTGTAGAGCAATATGTTAAGGATTTGGAGGAGACAGTGGCTAGAGTTCAGAAAAATACATATACATTAGTTTTTGATGCAACTTATCAATCACCGCTTCCTTCAAAGGTTTCAACAGAGCTAGGAGAAACACTAATGTTTTACGCATCACTAGGTTTCAAAGAATTATTTATTGTTAGCCCAGCCTCTAAAATAGGATATGTTCAAGTACGAAATGCTTTAGAGAGAGTTAACTTCCCAGGAACAGTGGTTGACAATGTTTCACAATTACCAAGTCGTTAGTCTTTAATTAGCTATAGTCATATTTTGAAAAGAGGAATTTAGGATGCAAACAGTTCAAGAATTATATACATATGAAATCCTTACAAAGGACCAAACAGATTTAATTGAACAGGCAGCAGAATGTTTAGCAAAAACATTTATTGGAGTAGAAGTTGCTGGTAAATGGGTGCAAGAGCCGATTATCGGGTACGCCTTACAACTCCCATACGAAGATTTCTATCAATTTACAAAGGAATATATTGAAGCAAATGTTCATCAAGGATATTGTGCTATTGCACTAGATAAAGAGCAAAAAGTCGTAGGCGCACTAGTTGGAGATACGAATGTCCTTGAAATTATGGAAGAGGATATTTTTGAAGGTACATTTTCTAATATGAACATAGTCATGCATGTTTTAGAGGATATTGATGAACGTTTCTTAAAAGATTATAAAAAACGTCATGGAAAAGATATGGAAGACGGAGAGGTACTACATTTATTTTTATTAGGTGTAATTGCTGAACATAATCGTCATGATATTGTACAAGGCTTAGGCGATATATTAGTAAAAAGAGCAAAAGAAGAAGGCTTAAAATTAGTATTAGCTGAAGCGACAAATCCAAAGTCATTGCGTTTAATGGAGAAGTATCATGACCTGACAAAATATGTAGACATAGAAGGAAACTTTATTGTTCATAAATATGAAAGCAACGAACATCTAAGCAGTATTCCATCAACTGTAGCAGATGGAATTTACATCATTGTAAAAGAACTATAAAATTTCATCACTAATACGTTAGTAGAATAGGAGATATTTTCATGGAAGCCATTATGCTAGGGATTATTGTAGTTTTAATATGTACATCTTTGTATTTTGCTTACCTCTATTTTTCACTTAAACGTCATGCCCAGTTAAATAATGAGGGACAAAATGGACTAAACGATTTATCAACAGGTCAAATAGGTGAACAATTTTTTAAATTCGCAAAAAAGATCAATGAAAAAGGTGAAACTCTTTTTGAACATGGGGAATACGCAACTGAAAAGGCTGATACTGTAAGGGCCGCTATTGACGAAGTCGGTAAAGGATTAAAAAAGCAACTAGTTGCTACCGAAGAGAGCTCTACTTCTATCGAAGACATTACAGTAGCTATTGAAGAACTGTCTATAAGATCAAACCAAATTTCAGAACAATCGAATACGACGTTAGAATTAACGCAAGAGGGTAACGTTAAGTTAAAAGATTCACTGGTGAAAATGGAGCAATTTAATCAAACGATTAATACGACATTTGATGCAATCAATACACTTGGAGAAAAATCATACGAGATTGGAAACATTGTAAAAGTAATTACAGGAATTTCCGAGCAAATCAATCTATTAGCATTGAATGCAGCTATCGAAGCAGCACGTGCAGGTGAACATGGTAAAGGTTTTGCTGTAGTTGCTGATGAAGTTCGCAAATTAGCAGAACAATCGCGTCAGTCAGCTGATGAAGTTTCAAATATTGTCAAAAATATTCAAGATGAGACGAACAAAGTCGTAATCTCGATGAAGCAAGGAACAGAAGAATTTGAACAAACAAATACGAAAATTCTTGAAATAGGAGAAATGTTCGAAAAAATTGTAGATACAACAAAAATTATTGCTGAAAATAATGCGAATTCATCAGCAAGTACAGAAGAATTATCTTCAAGCTCACTTCAAATTGTGGCAGCTATGAAGGATATTTCTTTTATTTCGCGAGAGTCTGTTGAAATGTTTGAAGAGTTAGTTGGAATTAGCGATGAAGAGTTAAATACAATGGAAAAACTAGTTCAAGAAGCAGAGCAACTTGTAAAATTAAAAAAGGATGCAGAAAAAATCCTTTTTTCTTTAAATCGTGGTGTTGAAACGGAAGAAGCTAGAGCTGTTTAAGGTGCCGCAAAAATACGAAAGAGGAAGTTATCCTTAAATGTTTTAATCAACAAATGGAGATATGTCACTTCCACAAGAAAACAGGCCAAAGGGAAGTTAAGCAAGAACGAATTCTGGGAGGAATTCGTTCTTTTTCATGTAATTGAATAAAGGATTTAGAGGAGTATAAGCGAATTGTATATAAGTGCTAAATATACGTGCTATAGGAGATGGAAGGATATGATTGTGACAACTAGACCTTTAAAAATTAAATATAAAAAGCCAGCCAATCCTCTTCAGGAGTTTATGGAAAACATTCATTACAGTAACTCCCTTACAAAGGAAGTTGTTTTTATACGATATATCGGTATATCTGATTCAGTCGATCTTTATAGGGAAGATATTTTAAAAATGGATGAGTATTTTTATGCTAAAAAGCAAAGTGTGCTTTATTTACGATTACATAAGCTTGAGGTCATCACCAATAAAAAAGATGTAGATAAATTTTCAGAGCTTTGGGGGAATTGGCAAGTCGTGGTTAATAACCCTGCGTTACTTTACGAGACACCTTTATGTGGTAAATTACAGAAGGATCATCTTGAATGGACAAAAAAAATTAGCTTTAAAGAAATTATCCAAATGTATAAAGAAAATCAGCCAAACGCCAATGAAACTTTATTAAAAAATTTTGTAGTAAAATTTTTATACTGGATGGATTATTATTTGCCTCAAATTTTTTCTGAAGATAACCAAACAGTGCAGAAAATTGTTTTTGTTGGTAGCATTACACAGCATGAATTATTATTCTTATATTTCTTATCGACACTTGGCTGTGATATCTGTTACATGAATCCTAAAGAAGACATTCCAAATTTGCTTCCAATCATAGCAGCATCATCTACTTTATATAAGTGTTGTGGCTTCTATGAAAAGGAAGTGGTAATACCAAAGCCTCAACCTAAAAAGAGTATACCATCTCAACAAACAATAACACTTCCGGTTCAGAATAAAACGGCGGAAGAGTGTAGCTATGAGCAGTTAGCTTCTTTAGCCACATCTGTTGTAATGATTAAAACGTTTGGAGCGGATCATGAGGTGTTGTGCTTTGGTTCTGGTGTCGTTCTTCATCAAGATGGGTATATTTTAACAAACCTGCATGTTGTGAGTGGTGGGGAATATTATTCTGTACTATATGAGAACGATAAGAACGAATATATAACACATCAGTTTGTAAAATATCATGATGTGCATGATTTAGCCATTCTGAAGGTAGATAGAGTAAGCAAGCCTTTACCTGTTAAAGTTGAAGGTCCATTAGTTCGAGGACAGAAGATCGTTGCTATTGGCAGTCCTCTAGGATTATTTAATTCCGTTTCTGATGGTATTGTTTCTGGGTTTCGGGATATTCGAGGTATGTCTATGATTCAATTTACGGCGGCCATTTCAAACGGAAGTTCAGGGGGCGCTTTACTGGATATGCAAGGAAGACTAGTAGGGTTGATTACAGCAGGCTTTAATGATGGTCAGAATCTTAACTTAGCTGTACCTGCTCATTTAATCTATCAATTTGCTCAAAATTTTATTGAATTACCGAGTTAACGATTAATCCATTGCTATTTCATAAAATCCAATAATAGATGTTACCCTCAAGAAGAGTAAACTATAATGAACTTATTCAAAAAAACTTAAGGCGAAGAAAAAATTAATTGATAATAAAATACGAAAGAACGAATTCCAATCAAAAGGGATTCGTTCTTTTTTATGTTATTATAATAAACCTTTTGAACGTTTTTCAGCCATTTCCACGAGGCGTTTTGTTATTTCGCCTCCGACTGAGCCGTTTGCGCGAGAAGAGGCTTCAGGCCCTAACTGTACATTAAATTCTTGTGCAATTTCATACTTTAATTGATCAACAGCTTCTTGTACACCAGGTACTTGAAGTTTATTGGAACTACGAATAGCCATTTTGCTCACCTCCTTGTGATTAGAATGGTCGAGAGTGAGCGATTCATACATTTAACTTAGGAAAATGCATATTCTAATTACTATTGTAAAGTAACTTTGTGGAAAGGTAGCTAAAAATGTGAATGTCTCTGCTATAATAAAGTGAAACTTAATTAAATGTTTTTTCTAAGTAAATGGAGGTTTTTAAATGACGAATAATGATATTTTAATTCGTTTAAGATATGCATTAGATATCAAAAATACAGATATGGTTAAAATTTTTAAGCTAGGCGGCATGGATTTTACAAAAGATGAAGTTTTGAACATGCTTATTAAAGTTAATGATGAGGAAGAAGCACCAGAAGAATACATCAAATGTAATAATAAAATGCTTGAGGCTTTCTTAAATGGGCTCATCACATTTAAGCGAGGACCACAGCCATCTAAGCCTGGACAAGCTGAGGGAGCACAACTGATTTCAGGAAAAGAAAGTCCTAATAATATGCTATTAAAGAAAGTAAAAATTGCTTTAGCATTAACAAGTGAGGATATGTTGGATATTTTATATGATGGCGGTGTTAATGTTTCGAAAGGTGAATTAGGTGCCATTTTAAGAAATCCAAGTCATCGCAACTATAAGGAATGTGGCGATCGATTCGTGAGAAATTTTTTAAGAGGATTGACAAATAAATATAGAGAATAAATGGATATTTAAAAGAGCAGCTATTATTTTGTAGCTGCTCTTTTAATAGGTAATCTTACGTAAATAGCTCTAAAATGTTGCAAATATACTATGAAAATCACGATTTTCTTTTTAAAATTTAGTTGACAAAATGTGACGGAATTGTGTACACTTTAGATGACACAAAGTTGTCACAAACGGGGAAAATAAATGTTTACGAACAGAGGGGTGCTTTTATGGTTTATTTTGACATCTTATTAGTTGCTATTGCATGTGTTAGTACGCCACTCATTGTTGCAATTATATTAGACATCTTTTATGCAGAGAAAAAACAGGTTCGTTTTTCATTACGTCGTACATCAGTATGGTATTTATGTATGTTTGTTTTATCTTTTATACCAACAGTCTTACTTATGACACACAACGTATAGTTTACTTTAATAGGAATAAACACTTAGGGGTAAGTGAATATAAAAATATAGGAGTAGCTACAATTTTAAATACTTGTAGCTGCTCTTTTTATGTGTTCGTATGTTATTCTAATCATTCTATTGTTTGTTAATTGATGGTAAAAAAGTATTAAGAAATGCGTAATTTAAAATGGTTCCATTGACTACTTTTACCCATTGTGTTAATTTGAGGAGGAAAAAGATAGGCAAATCTACTGAAAAGTAGGGACGCAAAGCTACAGGTCTAAGGCAATAAATGCTATGATGGCTGGGTTGCAAAAGATTGCTAGTTAAGTACATATAATGCTAGTTATATTCTTTGTTGCCTATTTCTTTTTTGAAATAGGTTATTTTTTATAAAAAATTCGATAAGGGGGAAGTAGTAATGAAGTTCTTAAAAAATGCTTCATTAAAAAACAAACTTTTACTAACAGTTAGCATTATTGTTTTACTTCTAATAACAGTGATTACTACACAAAGTATTAGAGAATTAAACAATCGAATGACTGTAGATTTAGAGCAAGAGTTAAAAAGTGTTGGGTTATTAACAGCCATGAATCTTGATAGTGATGAAATTAAAGCTTTATTGACCGAAAAAGGGGAAACCAACGCTAAATTTACAAAAGTTCAAAAGCAGCTTGATAAGATCCAAGAGGAACAAGGAATTATGAGCTGGAGCTACATATGGGATGTCAAGGATGAGGGTGGCGTCAATCCTATAGGTTATACGACCAATTTAAATGATGTGTATGAAGCAGGTGAAATTTTTAAGGATTTAGCAGATGAGCATGTAGAAACAGCTAAATTGGCTATTAAAAATAACAGTACAGAGGTAACTGATATTTTCCAGGATCCGTATGGTTCATGGAGAACGGTTTTTAGTCCTATTAAGGATGATAACGGGCAGCTAATAGCATTATTGGGTATTGATTATTCTGCGGATTACATTAACACCATTATTAAAAAAAGTGTTACTAAACAGATTGTGATTGCTGTTATTGGTATTGTCATTTTATTAATTTTAGTTTACATAATTATTGATCGTTTATTAAAGCCATTAAAGAAGGTAGTAAATGTAGCCAATCAGGTGGCAAATGGTGAATTGATGAATGTTGATTTAGAAATTACGAAGGATGAAATTGGAAATTTATCTGAATCTATACATAAGATGGTGTCCAATTTGCAACATATCATTTTAAACATAAGAAATACATCAAACAATGTATCTTCTGCAGCTAATCAGCTTACTGTGCATGCAGGGGAGACATATAACAGTTCTACAAATATTGCTCAGGATATGAGACAAATTACACAAAATGCTGAGGCTTCTATGGTGATGACAGAAGAAACAGCAGCTGCAATGGAAGAAACAGCGACAGGCATTCAGCAAATTGCAGACTCTGCTAATACAGCAGCTGAATCATCTATTGCTGCATCCCAAGCTTCCGAACGTGGGAATCAAGTTGTTCAGCAAGTAATTACACAGATGGAGCTAATTAATGGCTCTGTGGAACAAATAGGCACAACCATCAATGGATTACATTCTAATACGAAAAAAATTAGCGATATTGTTAGCCTTATTACAGCTATCGCCGATCAAACAAATTTATTAGCATTGAATGCCGCTATTGAGGCAGCAAGAGCTGGAGAGCACGGAAAGGGCTTTGCGGTGGTGGCTGATGAGGTAAGAAGTTTAGCTGAGCAATCATCACAATCTGCTACTGAAATTTACAATTTGATTAGTACAATTCAAGCTGATTCAAACGCTTCTATTACGGTTATGGAGAAGGGGAAAGAGGATGTAAAGGCTGGGATGGAATTTACCAATGAGGTAGGAGAAATCTTTAAGGAAATTCTCACTTCGTCTGAGGAGGTAGCAAGCCAAATTCGTGAAATTTCGGCTGCATCTCAGCAAATATCTGCTTCATCTGAGGAAGTCGCTGCATCTGTAAATAACATTAAACAATCAGCAGAGCAGTCTTCGGAATTCTCATCAAATGTTTCAACAGCAACACAAGACCAATTGACAGCAATGCAGGAAGTAAAAGAGGCATCTTCTTCGTTAGGAAAAACAGCAGAAGAATTGCAGGCACTCGTATCGAAATTCAAATTGGAGAATGATCATTATGGAAATTAATTTTAAAGGAAAAAATGTTCTTGTAACTGGTTCAAGTAAAGGCATTGGCAGAGCTATCGCATTAGGCTTTGCGGAACACGGTGCTAATCTCTTAATAAACTATATTGGGGATGACAGGGAAGCAGAAGAAGTTCGTGCACAAGCAGAAAAGTTTGGTGTTCAGGCAATTAAATTTAATGCGGATGTATCGAATTCTCAGCAAGTGCAAGACATGTATCAATATATGGATACACATTTAGGCGCAATTGATATTCTTGTCAATAACGCCGGATTTGCTCAGGCTTCAAGCATTACAGATTTGACTGACGAGCAATGGGATAAAATGATTAAGGTACATTTATATGGCTGCTTCTATAATTGTCGTGAAGCAGCAAAAAGAATGAAGGAACAAAACAGTGGAAAAATTATTAATATCTCTTCTGATATTGGTAGTTTAGGCTGTGAAGAGTTTACGCATTATTCGGCTGCAAAAGGTGGAATTAACGCCTTTACAAAAGCTTTAGCAAGAGAATTAGCTCCTTCTATTTTAGTCAATGCAGTAGCTCCTAGTGGCACATTTACTGATATTCTTAAGGAATTTGGTGACAACTACGTAGAGGAGGAGTCTGCTAAATATCCTTTAAAACGATTAGCACAACCGGAGGAAATTGCAAAGAGTGTATTATTTTTAGCCTCAGAAAATGCTAATTTCTATACAGGACAGCTTTTAACGCCTAATGGTGGGGTTGTTATGAACGGATAAAGCGAAAAACTAAGGAGCCATACTTATGTTAAATATAATCATCTTTAGCTTATACTTAATTTTTATTTATTATATTGGCTATAAAGGCTATAAGCGTGTAAATACTGCCGAGGATTTAATTGTTGCTGGATGGAGCATGCCGTTATCTGTCGTAACAGGAAGCTTAGTTGCCGCCTTATTAGCAGCACCCTTCTTTTTTGCTGCTGTTGGTTCAGGCTATACAAGTGGAGGTTTTGAAGGCTCAGCAACAATGGGCGGCTTAGGCACCTGTATGATTCTTGGGGCACTTATCTGGACAAAGCCACTACGAAGATTGAAGGGTTGGACATTAGCAGATTACTATGGACTACGATATGGAAGTAAGAAGCTAGGTGCATATACAGGAGTCGTGATGGCAATAGCCTTTGGGGTCTTTAATGCGGCTGCACTAACTGTGGGTGGAACATATATTATTCAGCAGCTTTTACAAATTGATTTTGTGCCTGCTGCATTACTATTTGTATCCCTAACGGCTCTTTATTCAGTGATTGGTGGGCTATGGGCAGTTGCCTATACGGAAATTGTACAGGGTGCTCTTGCAGTAGCAGGAATCTTAGGAATTACGATTTTCATTTTGTTCTATTATCCAGATGTTACATTCAATCCTGAATGGTGGAATATCAGTACATTATTCGAAAAGGCTGGGGCAGAGTTTTGGACCCTTTATCTTGTGCTAGCACTTGGCGACATTCCAGCAGTGGATTTAGGGCAAAGGGTAGCTGCTGCCAAAAGCCCGAAAGTAGCACAGCGTAGTATGATTATTGCAGGGTCCATTATTATTGCAATTAGTTGGATTCCAGGAATGTTAGGAGAGGCATTCAAGACCATTTATCCTGATAGTTCAAATCCAGAAACATTAATGCTTACATTTGCACAAGGGTATTTCCCTCCATTATTAGCAGCAATTTTCCTAACGGCAATGGCTGCTATGGGGATGTCAACGGTAGCTGCATGCTATGTTGCCACTTCTGGAATTGTAACAAAAAATATTTATTTAGATTTTATTAACCGTAACCCCGATCCTAAAAAGCTATTAAGATTTTCCCGTGCTATTATTCTTGCAAGTGCTTTACTAGGCTTAGTGCTCGCATTGAGCTTCCAAAAAGTAATCGATTTAGCGTATTTAGCGTGGGACATTATATTCGTAACAATTTTTTGGCCAATAGTTTTAGGACCATTCTGGAAGCGAGTAAGTACGCCAGCAGTTTGGGCAAGTATTTCAGTAGGGCTGGTATACTATATCGTTACATCATTGACACATGTCCCGAGCCTCAATATCCAATCTGAAGGTTTCTTAGGCTTATTGAATGAGTTATGGCAGGCTCCTGTTTTCTCAGGTGTTGTGATTACAGGCATCACCATTGTTGTAGTGAGCTTACTTATTCCTCCTACACAGCATGTACTTGAAATGCACAGGATAGAACAAGATAAGAGCCTAGATGATGTCGGAAGCAAGGAAGAGTTAATGAAGTAATTTAAAAAATTTTAGGCAACTTTATAAGAAGATGATGTCTGTATTGCGCAGCCATCATCTTTTTTAGGTTGGCTATTTTTATTACTTCTATCTTAAAATACCCTTGATATTTAAGAATGAAAAGGTCATGAATAGAATAGAATTTCTACTATATATGGTTGTAATTGTTCTATCATTTTCTTCTTGAGGGTGGGATATAGGTGAAAACCTTTTTTGTCTTTTTTCTAGGAATTATCTATTTATTACTAGCAAATGCAGTTGAATCAATTCTATTTAATAGGCTGTATTTTCTTATAGGCTCAGTTCTAATAATTGTCGGAAGTATACACTACTTGAAAGAGCGTAATAGTTATTTAAAATGGTTAGAAGATATGAGAGAGGCAAGTGAGCGAGAGGTGCTGGCAATTCCCCATACACAGTGTATCCTTTCAGAGGATAGCTTAAGTGCTTTATTGTTAGACGAACCAACGAATACACTTTATTTCGCAAGTAGGGAAGATTTAGAGGAGGAATTGATAAAAAAGGTCATCCACTTTGATAAAATATATGAAGTAGCAATAGTGGAGGATGAAATATTTATTGCAAGAACAAGTAATCATTTAATCAGTGGTTCTTTATTAGAGGATGAGCAGGATGTTGAAGTAGAGGAGATTGATGAAGATGATCCTGCGTATAATACTGTCTCTCAATTAGCTTTGAAAATTGTAGCTGATAATTTATCAGACCCTATTTTAGAATTTGTTTTTTTAGATGAAGAGGAGCCCATTTCTAGGGAGGAGGACGAGTACCTAGAGTCCTTGGAGCTATGTGAAAAATGGTATCAGAAGATAAGTGTGATTATCAAGCGTTATGAGCTTGAAAGAGTACCCATTCGCCATTGGCAATAAAATTTAGAAGCTATCTCGATTCATTAACATAAATCGGGATAGCTTTTTCTGATAATAGTTTGATTATGCAATAAGTTAATTGAGGGGCCAAGGAATTGCTCAGGGAGTTTGAAAAATTGCTCAGTCACCCCCGCAAACTGCTCGGACATGGGGAAAACTTGCTCAGGTGTTCCCGGGAATTTTTCTGGCAGCGTAAGAACTTGCTCAGGTGTCCCCAGGAACTACTCGGGTAGTGCAAGAACTTGCTCAGGTGGCCCAAGAATTGCTCAGGTATGGCAAGAACTTGCTCAG